>CAYXEY010000638.1:0-3469 GCA_964464105.1 uncultured Planctomycetaceae bacterium | reverse complement strand
CACAGCCTCGGCGCGGGGTCCGTATGCAACGGACAAGGCCACCCAAACAACCTTATGTCATTCCGGCGGCTTGATTTGCGTTGCGCCCGAATCTATTGTTCGCCCCCGTGACCCCTTCAAATGTGACGACTGCGCAACATGGCTCGCCGGGCACTCCTTCGCCGACCGCGAAGTCGTGGTGGGTGGGACTCGGGGCATGCTTCGTCGTGCTGGGGGGGCTGACCTACATTCTCGCGCGGGTCGTATTTCTTCCCTACTACATGGGACTATTTTTCTACCAGGTCGCAGGGCTGATCGCGGGCTCGGCCGGTTTTCGGATTGCCCGGCCTGAGCGTCCGATCCGCCGGAGCCGTTTGGTCACCGGGGCGCTTCTGGTCGCAATTGCGGCGTGGTGCGTGAGCATCGTGTTCGAATATCACGACCGGGTCGACGGCATCGCCCGCGAAGGTGAGTTCTATGCTGCCAAACTCAAGGCCCTTGAGCAGGGGGGTTCGGCTGCGGACGTGATGGAGCGCGTGCGTCAGGGCGTGCGCGACCACTTGAGTACCGAGCATTCGCCGGGCGGCGTGATTGGTTATGTGCGATGGGTGGTCCAGACCGGAGAGCTGACACTGACGGTCGACGGCGTCACGGACACGGTTAGAATCGCACAACGCAAGAAAGCCTGGGTGATCCGCTCGCTCGCTTCCATCGCGCTGATGACTACCGGACTCTATATGGCATTCCTGGCGCTGGTTTCGCCGACGCCAGTTACCAATCTGCTTGTGCCCGGCGAGGAAGCGGAAGACGATGAGTGACGCCGCCCCCGATGTGATTACTGTTGCGTGATACCTTTATCAGACGTCATGCATTCATAGAGAATCAGTCAAAGTCCCATCGAATCAGTTGATCCGATTGCAACGAATATGCACAGTCTGCGGTCGCTCGACCCGATGATTCCAACATGCGACCGAAGGATGTGCTGACAACGGGAGACGTGGCGCGGATCTGCAATGTCGCTCCGCGCACGGTGTCCAAATGGTTCGACACCGGAAAGCTCCGCGGATACCGGATCCCCGGAAGCAAGGACCGGCGCATCCCGCTCGATCAGCTTGTCCGCTTCATGCGGGCCCATGACATTCCGCTGAATGGTCTCGAATCGGGCACCACGCGCGTGCTGATCGTGGAGTCGGATGCTAACGTGGGTCGGCTGCTGGCTGACGCACTCTCACGCGATGCCGGCTTCGAAGCGGCGACGGCGCGGCACGCCTTCGAGGCCGGTTACACCGCCGCAACCTCCAAGCCCCGTGTCATTTTGATGGACGTCGAAATATCAGGGATGTCCGGTCGCGATGCACTGCAGACGATTCGCAACCTGCCGGAGATGAATGGCACGAAGTTTATCGCGGTGTCGTCGTCGGCGGATGCGGGCGTGCGTGAGCGTCACATGCAGGACGGTTTTGACGCCGTGCTGTCACGGCCATTCGACGTGCCGACCGTCGTGCGAACCATCGAATCGCTGACTCAACTACCCGGTTGAACCGGCTCTTCCTTCTTGTCGCTTGAATTATTATCGCCCGACTCCTCCGACTTGGGTGCCTCCTTTGCCGAGCTGTCGCCCTTGTCGGTGCTCGTCTTCATGCTCTCGGGCAGGCGATCGAAGTAACTCTTCACGCTGTTGCGATAGTTTCGCGTCACGCGGTCGCGGTTCAGTGCATCGGTCGCGTCGATTTCTGCGGCCGCGGCGGCATCAATGACCTCAGCCTCGGTGCGCCCCTTGATCTGCCGACCCTTCAGGAATTGCTGACCGATCGATCGACCGGTCGGATCAATGGCGCCTGACGCACGTTTGGTGACCGACTTGGCGCTCTCGGCGGCCAACCGGTCAGGATCATTGGGGTCGCCTTCCTCGTGGTCGCCGTATTTTCCGCTGCCCGCTTTCGAGCCACCCTTGCCGCCGCCACGAGACCCTGTTTTTCCCTTGCCTTTGCCCTTGCCGTTCTTATCGCATTGTCCGGTGCCTTCGCAGTCGGCACACGGCGCGCCATCCTTGCGATGGCCCGAGCCATTGCACTTCTGGCACTGGCCACCCTCTTTTTCGCCGGAGTCCTCGTCGCCTTCTTCGCCTTCCTTTTCGCTCAATTCGTCGCGGGCTTCCTCAAGCTCTGACATCTGGGCTTCGATTTCGTTCAGCGTCTGCTCCATCTGCTCCATATCGCCGAGTTGTTCGCCGATTTTCTCGAGCGCTTCGGCAGCATCTTCCATCTCTCCCTCCGACATCTTCTGTCCGGCCTTGGAGAGATTCTCGCCCATCTTCTGGCACTGACCCGAGGCCTGCTGCTTTTGCTGGAGTTTCTCCAGCATCTCTTTGGCCTGCTTCTCGGTCATGCCCTTTTCCTTCATGCGCTCAGCGAGCTCTTTGGCCATCTGCTCGAGCTGCTTCTTGTCAGCCTTGGCGAGCGCCTCAAGGGTCTTTTTCGCTTCCTCCTTGGTCATGCCCTGATTCTGCAACTGCTGCTGGCCCTGCTGCTGTTGCTGTTGGGCCTGCTGCTCGAGCTTCTTCGCCATGTTGTCGAGCTGCTTCTGCATCTCCTTGGACTTCTGCGGATCGACTTTTCCTTCCTTGGTGCGTTTGGCCAGCGACTCCTGGGCCTTCTTCAGTTCGTCCTTGGCCTCCTTGGCATTGCCATTGGCCAGGGCCTCCATCATGCGGCCCATCTCGCTCTTCATGTTCTCGCTGTCGACCGCCTTGGCCATCTGCTTCTTGGTCTCTTCAAGCGCCTTGAAGCGCTCGGCGGCGGCCTCCTTCTTGAGGCGTTCGCTCATACGGTCGAGCTTCTTGATGGCCTCACGGCGGAGTTCCTCGGGGCCTTTGTCCGGACCTTTCAGCCCGGCTTGCAGCTCTTTGTATTCAGCGGAGTTTTCCAGTTCAGGGATTTTCTCGACGACGTGCTTGATCGCCTCGGCGGTCTTCGCGGTGGCCAGCTTGACCTGCTGAACCGCGGCCTCGCGGGCCACGGCTTCGTTCTTCTTCTTGCGCTTGCCGAGGATGTCCCACTCGGGCAGCAGGAGGCTAAGCAGGGCTACGGCGATCAGCGCCGTGCTCCACGATAGCGATCGCGTCCAGCGCACGGGGATGAACGACCGCGCGGTCAGTCCGGCCACGCGTTTTTCGGCGTCGGCATGGGCGGCCTTGGCGAAGTCATCTTCGCTGGCGGTGAAGTGCAAGCTGGTGCTAACGCGTTCCTTGAGGCCGGCGGCCGTGTCGAGGGTTTCGGCGGCATGGGTCGCGGCCTCGCGCGTCAGCGCGAACCAGATAATGGAGCCGATCAGAGCGCCGCCCGCCAGTCCTGCCGCGACCCAGCGCATCGGCCAATCCAGCAGGAGCAGTCGGTCGGCGATCCAGGCAGCCATCCAGGCGGATGTGGCAACCACCAACGCCCAGCCGAAGACGCGAAGCCATCGGTTCATCCAAAGGCGGCGTTGAGCA
>CAYXEY010000637.1:0-3471 GCA_964464105.1 uncultured Planctomycetaceae bacterium | reverse complement strand
TTTCGCGATGCTGCGCGATTCAGGCGTCCTTGACCGATTCTCTGCGCAGCAGATCAAGTCCCGTTCCAAGGGCTACGACGTCGAGATCCGTGTTCAGAAGCGAAAGATTGTCTTTCCAGAGGATCGGCACTCCGCCAAGAAGTTGCTGCAGTTTCTGAACGAAGAGCTGTTCAGGGGGGCAATCACGGAGACGCTGTACGAGACCAATTCAAAGCGGGAGGCGGACTGATGTTGGAGCAGTCCAGTACCGGGCGACGGCATCGAAGACTGCGATACATCGCGGCGACTGTGCGCTGGATGCAGCCGTGGTGGAACTGCTGCTCGACAGCCAACAGCGCATGACCTCGCTCTAAGGCGTGGTGCGCGGCAAGCCGGCCAAGTTTTTATGGCAGCTATGCACAAGCGCTCGCGGGTCTGTGCTTCCAACTCGACCGCGAGAGCATCGAGTTCTACCAGTCGGTGAAAATGATGGATGACCCTCTCTGGATCGACGTCACAAGACGGATGGGCGAGGGCACCGCGGGGCTGCGTACTTTCGTCACTCGCTTCACCGCGCAACCCGAACTCGCGCCGAAGTTGGGCGAGCACACTTGACTCGGGTCCCCGCGCCTTGCGCGGTCCCAAGAAACAGTCCGCTGGCATTCCACCGTATACCATCAATCTCTTGACGGCATCTGGAATATCATGGAATATCTCGCTTCCGAATTGGTTCGGAACGCACCATGAACCAGACCTACACCGCCACCGCCAAACGTAACCCTGGACGTAAAGGCTACGTCATCAGTTTTCGCCATCCGCTCAAGATGGAAGGCGGCAGGCCCGGAAAGAAGGTCTTCAAGGGGTTGGGAACCGACACCGAGGAGACGGCCAAGCACTTGGAAGCGCAATTGAATGCGCTACTCGCAAGGAGAGATCTGCATTCGGTGGGCAGTCGTGCCGATGCGCTGAGAGACGGATTCGAACCCGCAATTGTCGACATCTTCTACGGCGATCTTGACCCGTCTGCTACCAGCCACCGGAGCGCGCGCGAGCGCTTGCTTCCTCTCCCAGCAATGGGCCCGGGTCATGCGGTGCGAACACTGATCCTCGGCAATTCCGGGGTGGGAAAGACCACCCTGCTGCGACGGCTGATCGGTAGCGATCCGGTGCGGGATCGCTTCCCTGCAACGTCCACCAACCGTACCACGACCTGCGAGATAGAGATTGTGACTGGCCGCGCCGATTACTGCGCAGCGGTGACGTTCTTGAGCCGCCATCAGGTGCAGCAGGAGGTCATCGAATCGCTGTCCAACGCCGTCCTCAAGGCAATCGAATCGGCGCCTGACGAGATTGTCATGAAGGACCTGCTTGACGACCCCGATCAGCGTTTCCGCCTCAAGTACGTGCTTGGCGGCTGGTCGCCGACGAACGCCAAGGCTGGTCCGAGTTCGTCGTTTGGCGGCACAGCGAAGCAGCCTCGAGCGGGTAGCATTTCCGATAACTCCGTGTTCCTGAAGGGAGTGCTTGAATCGGTTCGAGCGATCGCTGTTCATGCGCGGAACGAGGTCGAAGCAATTCTCGGAAGGCTGGAAGACCTCAAGGATGAGGATCGCAACTACGCGCTGGATGAAATGCAGCGCGAGGGCGAGGGTTCAGAGCAGTTTCAGGACGTTGTGAGCGAGGTCATCGAGGAGATAGAGGAAAGGTTCTCTCAACTGCCGGAAGGCAAGTTCACCAAGACGTCTACGGGATGGCCCGAGGCATGGACATGGGCCGCGAAAGCTTCGGAACGCGATGCTTTCCTCAAGGCGGTTCGGTGGTTCTGCGCCAACAATCGAGAGGAATGGGGCGCCCTTCTGACTCCGCTGGTCACAGGCATCCGTGTTGCTGGCCCGTTTCGCCCCGACTGGGTTGAGGCGGTTGAGCAGTATGACCACGTGTTCGTGGATACCCAAGGGCTGGACCACGAGAAGCCGGCGACAGAACTTGCCAGCGAGGTCACGTCCATTTTTGGGCAGGTCCAGAACATCTTGTTCGTCGAGTCGGGCAAGGACTCGCTGAAGAGCCAATCCGCTCGGAAGGTCATGGAGGCCATTGCCGGAGCCGGGTATACCGCGAGCCTGACGGTGGTGCTGACCCACATGGATCTCGTCGTGGGAGACGACATTCCCACCGAAGAGGAACGCAAAGACAAAGCGTTCAGCGGCCTTCGCAGTCTGGTCGCGAACGAAGTGAGCCAGAACGTCAGTCGCGAGGCCGCGCGACAAATGGCCGCGCACCTTGAAAAGAGCACGTTCTACCTCGGCTACCTCGATGCCAAGAAGTATCCGGAGGGCTGGGATGATGACGACAGGGCTGGGTTCGAGGAATCCCTTGGCCACGACCTGCGCGATCTGGCTGGACATCTTGTGTTACGGGCCAATCCGCAGCTATTGCAGCCTGGTGTTCCCCAATACAGCTTCGAAAGTCTGGGACTCGCAGTCCGCGAAGCGAGCGTCGCATTTCAGGAAGTTTGGGAGGCGCGACTCGGATACAAGCGCATCGAGGGCATCAGTTCCGCGCCTTGGCAGAGCATCAAGGCCATGTCGAGACGGTATGCGGAAGGCTGGTTCGATTCGTATTGGTTGAGGCCGATTGACACGCTCATCAGCCTGACGCGGAACGTCCTGTCACGGTTCCTGGAAGTGCCGATTCACTGGCTGCCAGAACACAAGAAGATAGCGGACGATGAGAAGGCGGCGATCATCGACCGGCTGCGGCAATTGGTGAATGACGAGCTCACGGAAATGAGCAAGGCGCGACTATGGAAGCAGCCGCAGACACGATGGCAAAGCGCATACGAGCCCTCCGGAACCGGAAGCACGTTCGTCCGCAAGCAACGGGTTCATGAGCTCTTTCTGACGCAGGTTCCTGTTCCTCAGTCCATCAGTGATCGCCTCGCGCAGGCGTGGCTGGACGAAGTCAAACGAGTGCTGCAGCGCGCGCTGGCAAAGCTTCAAGATGAAGCCGATAGGGCAGAAGCCGAGGCCTGAACAATCCCGTTTCAGAGACGCTGCACACAGAACCACGTTGTCGCTCTGTTGGTTGGCCTGGCATCGCTGGTGCACGGCGTGCGCATGGCCCGGTAGACGGTTTTTTCCTTGTATTTCTAATACTCGAGATTAGAATTGCATGGAAGTATGGCTGTCCCACGTGCCGGGTACCTTCGCGCGATCCGCGAGCGACTTCGCGACAACCCCGTCGTGTCGCTCGTCGGGCCGCGCCAGGCCGGCAAGACGACCCTCGCCCGCGCTTTTGCCGCTCAGGCTTCCGGCCCGGTGCACTTCTTCGATCTCGAGTCGCCGGCCGACCTCGCGCGACTCGCCAATCCCGAACTGGCCCTGCGATCGCTCACCGGTCTCGTGATTCTCGACGAAGCGCAGCGACGTCCGGATCTCTTCGCCGTGCTGCGCGTGCTGGCCGACCGCCAACCCGTCCCCGCACGTTTCCTCG
>CAYXEY010000636.1:0-3475 GCA_964464105.1 uncultured Planctomycetaceae bacterium | reverse complement strand
GGGTGTAGCTCAGTGGTAGAGCGTCACGTTGCCAACGTGAATGTCGTGAGTTCGAGCCTCATCACCCGCTCTCGGCCGATTTAGGGGCCGTCCGTCGCAACTGATGTGGCACAGGCCAATGGCCTGTTCGAACCGGCCATTGACCGGTTCCACAAAAACATACCGTTTCGCGGGATACCGACCACTTGGGTGTCAGGCGTGGGCCGCAAACGGGCGTAGCCGGGATCGACAAATCAGGTCGGTCGGGCACTTCAAGGCCTGACCGGCTTTTTTTCTGCCCACCGGGCAGAAATTGACAAACGTAGTAAATGGAGGCGCGGGACATGGCAAGAAACACGGGCATTCCGGCGGGCGAGCAGGAGATGAAGGAGCGCGACGAGGCCGATCCGGCGGCAGTCAAGGAGCGGCTCAAGGGGGCCATCGCCGTGGAAGTCGCCGATGTCGGCGTGCTGCGCAAGAGCCTGAACATCCGCGTGCCGCGCAGTGAAGTCGCCACGGAATTGGACGCTCAGTTCGGCGAATTGCTGTCCGATGCGATCATCCCCGGCTTCCGCAAGGGCCGTGCCCCACGGCGGCTGGTTGAGAAGCGCTACAACAACGAGGTCGGCGCCCAAGTGCAGACCCGGCTCATGTCCAACGCATACCTCGCGGCCGTCGAGAAGGAGGACCTCAAGGTTCTCGGCGACCCGATGATCTGGATCGACGTGAAGGACAAGGCCGCAGAGGGCGGCAAGGCCACCAAGCTGGTCGACATGCCCACGGCATTGGAGAAGATCAAGCTGCCGGCCGAGGGCGACTTCGAATTCAAGTGCGAAGTTGAGCTGCGGCCCGATTTCGAATTGCCCGAGCTGGATGGCGTCGCCCTGGAGAAGCCCAAGCTCGAAATCACCGACGAGGATGTCACCACTCAGGTCGATCGCATGCGGGCCATCCGCGGCACTTTCAAGCCGGTCGAAGAGGGCGCCAAGATCGTGAAGGATGACCTCATTGTCTGCGACATGAAGATGACCGTGGACGGCGCCGAGGTGAAGACCGCCGAGAACATGACCGTGGCGGCGCGGCCGCAGCTGATCGAAGGCGTGGCCATGGAAGACCTGGGCGATGAACTGGTCGGCAAGAAGGTCGGGGACACGGTCGAGCTGGAAGGCGAGCTGCCCGACGATTACGAGCGCGAGGACCTCCGCGAGAAGGACGCCAAGTTCTCGCTGAAGATCAACGACATCAAGCGCATGGAGCTGCCGCCGCTGGATGAGGAATACCTCAAGGGCCAGGGCTTCGAAAAGGAGGTCGAGTACCGCGCCTGGATTCGCGAGCAGATGACCAGCGAGCTGGAGCAGCAGGTTACCCGCGGGCTGCGTGGACAGGTTCGCAAGTACCTGCTCGACAACACCAAGCTCGATCTGCCCGAGGGCGTGTCGAGCCGGCAGACCGAGCGCGCCGTCATCGGACGCATCGTGGAGCTGCGCCGCCAGGGCATCCCGATGGAGGAGATCGACAAGCATGCCGACGAGCTGCGGACCAGCGCCAAGGAGCAGGCCCTGGCCGAGCTGAAGCTGTTCTTCATTTTGGAGAAGATCGGCGAGAAGCAGGAAGTCGAGATCACCGAGGAGGATCTCAACACCCGCATCGCCGAAATCGCCCGGGCCTACAACCAGCGCTTCGACCGCGTCCGTGATGAACTGGCCAAGGAAGGCGGACTCGATTCGCTTTACCTGCAGATTCGCGACGACAAGGTGATCGACGCGATCATCGAGAAGGCCAAGATTACCGAGGCCGAAGTGAAGAAGGCCGAGCCGAAGGCGAAGAAGGCCAAGACCGGCGGCAAGGCGAAGAAAGATAAGGCGGAAAAAGACGCCGAGTAAATCGGGGTCTTCATACAGTCGGAGGAGGAACGATTAAGGCGGGTCTTCGGATCCGCCTTTTCGTCTTTATGGAGCGAACGTTCTCGTCCGCCCGGCGATTACTTTGTGGCAGCCGAACAGAAATCAAAAAAAAATCTAAAAATACAACCAAATAAATCTTGACTCGCTTCGCGCAAGTGATTAGGGTTTCCATCGTCACGTACGGCGCGCGATCTCCGTTCTCGATGGGGTTTGCGCGTCAAGGGTAGAGTTTCGGGGTGCAAAGTTCCTTTTTGGAAGGGCCGATCTTGGCCCACGGAGGAAGGTATGCGCTTCGATCTGTACTCGACCCTCGGCTATATCACATCCATCACAAGCCGCCTGCCAGGTAAGAGCAGACCCCTGCTGGTCATTAGAAATTCAACAGGGGGGGGGGCGCTTTTACCGACGGCGCGAGTTGTCTTCGCGCTAGCGATCGCCTGGGTGCTGCTGGCTAATCCTCTGAATGCTGTCGCCACTCTCCCAAGTGGCACCGGCCCCTTCGGCGGGCCGCGGCCGTGGGAAGGCGGCATGGGTGTCGGGCCGTACTCGGTGGTAAACCTGCGCACCGGACACGTACTCACCACGCTGCATATCGTCTCATGGGGCGGAACCGGCGGCGGGCTGTCGTTCAATCTCTATCACAATTCTCCAGACGACAACTCCGGCCTGGTGGTCACGCCAGATATGGAAAAGGCACACGATCCATCGGATCCGATCACGGAGCCGATCTGGCGCACGAGCTTTTCGAGCAGCCTCCGCGACGACGGCAACATCGAGTTGACCCGCGACGACGGGACCATCGATATTTTCACTGAGGATGAGGGCGACTACATCTCGCCGCCGGGCGTGTTTGACACCATGGTCAAACTTGCGGAGCCCGATGTAGACGGCGTGCAGTACATCCTGACCAGCAAGCACCAATCCGTCGCACGTTATAGCGACCTGGGCTGGCTGCTCAGCGTATCCGACGCCTCGGGCAATACGATCACCTGTCAATATGACGACGGGGTGCTCATCTCTGTTACCGATGCCACCCAAAACGATGGGCTATCGCGCCCCGGCCGCAAACTGGAGTTCACCTGCGACAACGAGGGCCGGCTGGAGACGATCACCGATCCGCAATACGACAGCGGCGCGGGCCGCGAATGGGTGCTAACCCGCAGCAGCGTGAATCAGGCCTTCATCGAACTGACCGATCCCCTGAATCATGACATCAACATCGGCTACGACCTGCACGGGCGGATCACGTCTCTGTCCGACAAGAACGCCAAGACGACGAGTCTGACCTATTCCAGTGCCAAGCTGCAATACGTGTACGACCCCTCTCCACTGACATCCCATATTGAATTCGAATACACAGACACCGGCAGCGGCACCAGCAAGACCGATTTCACCGATCGCAAGAACAAGGTCTGGACTTACAGCTACAGTGCCGACGACAATCTCGTTTCGTTGACCAATCCGCTGACCAAGACGTGGTATGCAGCCTACACCGCCACGGAGCCGCAGCTCGTCCACCACGCGACGTCGGTCACCAATCCGCTCAGCAATAGCTGGGCGATGGAATGGGACGAGATGGGCAATCTCGAAAC
>CAYXEY010000635.1:0-3477 GCA_964464105.1 uncultured Planctomycetaceae bacterium | reverse complement strand
CTGTGCCGTGATCCTGCTTGGCGTGTTCGGTTACGCGATGGACCCCGGAATCGTCGCAGTCGGAAACCGTATCCTCCATTGGCAGGGCAAGTAAATGGCCTATGAGATTCGCGTCGAGAAGATTGCGAAGTCGTTCGGACACGGCGGCGAGGCAATTCGAGTTCTAGAGATCGACGAACTCGCGGTCAGGCCAGGAGAGTTCCTTTGCATAGTAGGGCCAAGCGGTTGCGGTAAGACGACGCTGCTTCGCATAGTTGCGGGATTTGATCTCGACTTTGAGGGCCGATGCACCATCGATGGCCGCGGCTTTGCCGGTCCCTCCTCCGACCGCGGGTACGTATTTCAGCGGCCGGCGCTGTTCCCTTGGTATGACGTGTGGACCAACATCACCATTGGGCCGAGGACAGCGGGTCGACCGTCAGCCGAGTGGCGCGCGAAAGCCGAGGATCTGATGGCCACCATGCAGCTAGAGCGATTCGCGTCTAGCTATCCGTACCAACTGTCCGGGGGGATGGCTCAACGCGTACAACTTGCTCGTGTTCTGATGAGCGAGCCGAAGGCGCTCCTGATGGACGAACCGTTCGGTGCCCTCGACTATCTTACGAGGCTTCAGATGCAAGGCCTGGTGTCGAACATTCATTCGAGCTCCGACATGACGAGCATCTTCATAACTCACGACGTCGACGAGGCGGTGCTAATGGCGGATCGGGTGATAGTGCTGTCGGGGCGACCCGGGCGTATCCTCGCCGACATTCAAATTGACCTACCGCGCCCGAGGGGCGTGGACGTAGTCGAGAGTCCCCTATACGGGAAGTACAAGGCGAGCATCCTGCAACATCTCGGCTTTTCCGGGTCACGCAGAACTGTAGAAGAGAACGTCAGATGACGGTAATTGCCGCATTGGTTGGCGAGGAGACGCTACACGTTGACGTCGACATCACGAACGCGCCGGGGTTGAGTGCGGCTCTCCTGGCGTGTGCGCCGCATGACACAGTGGCAGTGCACACGCAAACCGCCGGCGCCGAATTCTGCCTTCCCGTGCCTTTTTTCCATTGGCATGAGAACAGGCGGGAGCCGCGCACCGGGGATGTCGGCTACGCGTCGTTCGGAAACTATATTTGCTTCTACTACGGCGAAATGTCCTCCGCGGACGGTCCGACGAATGTAGTGGGTAGAGTCCGTGACGTTAGAACGCTACAACGGTTGGGCTTGACGCTTTTGGAGGAAGGTGCTGCCCGAGCGCGGCTGCTCCTTCCGGGATCCGATCATCCAAGGCCATCGGTGCCGTTTCAGCCCGGATCCGCGTTCTTAGAAGCGATCCGTGTGCTGTACCATGACACGCACAGAGATCCGCCGGCGAGCATTGACGAGCTGCGATCTACTCCGCTACCGGGAATGGGCAACATAGCCGGAAGACTGCAGGCGTCAGGTCTTCTTCTAGGCTTCGGCGAGGCGTTGTTTCTGTTGCGGGGGCATTCGTCGAACGAATCGATGGACGTCTTGGTCCTGACAAGCATGGTCTCTCATGAACTCCTTCGCTATGCCAGGTGGCTAGAGCTCGTGGGCATGTGTACCGTGGCGCGCCATCTACGTGTCATCGCTTCGAGTTGTGTGCCTCGCGCAGATAGAGTCGAGCTCGTGTCGGGTCTGGAGACGATGCTCGTCTCGATCGCGCGACTGCGTCTTTGGGTCGATGCCGTATCACCCTGGCACTTGCTTGACAAGCGTTTTGGCAATGAAGAATGGCTCGCGACGAATATTCGTGGGATGAGCGCATGAAAGGGTCAGGCAATCGAGGTATCGCGCAAGTAGGCGAGCAGATCCTGCTGTCGCCATCGGTAGTCGTTGACGACCCTTCCAGCGATCGAATTGCGCGTCTCGCAAAAGCGATGAAGGCGGTGCTCTTGAGCATCGACGCAATTGCAATGGCAGCCCCGCAACTTCGCGCGTTAGAGCGCGTGTTCGTGTTCCACCTCCCACCGGATCGCATTCCATCTGGCGCGCGAACCGCAGCGGTTCCATGGACGGTCGCGGTGAATCCGGTTGTGGAACCGCTGACCGATCGCCAGCAGCTACTGTGGGAGCGCTGCCTTTCTATTCCACTTCTCTTCGGCCGCGTGTCGCGGCCCGCAAGGGTCCGCTTGCGATACCAGGACCTCGACGGGACAACCCACGAGACGGTGGCGTCCGGGTTCCTCGCCAATGTGTTGCAGCACGAGCTGGACCACCTCGATGGTTCCCTGTATCTGTCGCGTGTGCGGGATCCGCACGATCTTGCGTCCGAGCGCGTGATCTGCGGGCACAACCGATTCTATCGGTACACCCCTACTGAGTTCGACGGTCCGCAAGGCGACTGAGTGCAGGCGGAATGAGATGGGGCGTGCCGTAACCCGCTCAATATGCCAAGCATCTGTGCCCAAGACTCACTTCGCTGAATTCAGATTTCGAAGGGACGAATCTTGGCCACCGGCGGCAAAGTGGATGGCGTCTGCCCGGATCTGGCCTCTGACATCAACCAATACAGGTGATCACGACGTCCTAGACGGAGGCCCGGGTATGACAATGCGGGTCGCGCTGTTCTCGGCTCTCGCGTAAGCGCTGCCTGAGTGCATATCCGGGGCGGAGACCGGCGCGGCGAGCCAAGAGTCGAGGTGCTGGAGGTCCTCGCTCTGTACAAGAGTTTGAGCCGTTGCAGATCGGCACGTCGGGCCGGTGACCCGCTTCATTGGGCGCCGATGACGCCACAGCGCGAAAGCCGTGCCCCGTCATCCTTCCGTTGCAGCTTAGACGGTAGAGCGCGAACGGCAGCGTGTTGTTGCTGGTCGGCTTGTCGAGATCGCGGCCTGGCAGGACGTAGTGGCTCGCGCCGGCGATGGTGCGCAACTCGCGCAGGATTGCAACCGCCTGCAACGATAGCGGGACGACGTGCCCGGCCTTCATTTCATCCGCGCGGCCGGCGCTTCCCACGTCGGCGCCTCGCCGTCCAGGTCGCGGAATTCCTCCCACGTCGCGCCGATCAGATCTGTCATGCGAACGAACGTCATGCGCAACAGCTTGAGCGCGAGCGCGGTTTGCTTGTCGCCGATGCTCGGGTAGCTGTCAATTGCTCGCAGCAGCTCGGGCAATTCCTCCGGCTTGACGGCCGCTTGATTGCGGACCTTGTGGGGAGTGAGGGCGCCGCGCAGGTCGCCGGATGGGGCGCGCTCACAGCATCCCGTCGCGACTGCGTAGCGGAACACCTGCCCGGCGATCCTCGGGAAGCGGTGCGCAAGATCGTGCGCGCCTCGCGCCTCCACGTTGCGAACGGCGGCAAGCAGGGTCGGCGGCTGGATTTCGTTGATCGGCGTTGCGCCCAGGTTCGGGAAAAGGTCCGCCAGCAAGCGGCGCCAGACCTTCGCCGCACTGCGCGGTTCCAGTCTCTTGGAATGTTTGGCGTACCACTCCCGCGCGACGGCCTCGAAACTGTTGGCGTCGCGG
>CAYXEY010000634.1:1045-3479 GCA_964464105.1 uncultured Planctomycetaceae bacterium | reverse complement strand
ATTGCGGCGACATCTGCGGCGAACCCGTCCTTGACGTCATGGCCGGACGCGACTGCACCTTTGTCTGGGGCAACTGCGACCCCGAGTCACCTTTGCTGACGCGCTACGTGAAGTCGATCGGTCTGACGCCGCCGAAAGTGCCGTCGCATTCCAATCACGCCGGCAAATCCATCGCCGTCTTCCACGGCCACGAGCGCGAGTTCAGCGAGTTTCTCCGCCGGCCGGACTGCGATTACATGTTCCACGGACACACGCACAGGCTCGCCGACCGGCGCGTCGGAAAATGCCGCATCATTAACCCCGGCGCGCTGCATCGGGCTGAGATTCATACGGCTGCTCTGCTGGACCTCGCGAATGATCATTTGCGCGTGTTGGATGTAAACGAAGGGCGATTTGTCGAGGGATTAAGCGGCGCGTCCAGCGGCTCGCGTACGTAAGCACATGTCAATATGCGCCGCGACCCGAGATGACCGCCGGGATCGTTTTCGCCAGAATCGCCGCATCGAGCCAGAGCGACCGATTTCGCACATACCACAAATCCAGCGCCAGCCATTCGTGGAAAGGAATGTCGGTGCGTCCGCTGACCTGCCAGAGGCATGTCAGGCCCGGTCGTACGCTGTGCCGCATCCGCTGATCCGCCCCCCCGCTGCTGACTTCATCGACCGGCAACGGACGCGGGCCAACCAGGGCCATGTCGCCACGCAGCACATTCCAGAATTGCGGTAGTTCGTCGATGCTGAACTTTCGCAACACGCGGCCTACCGCAGTCACGCGCGGGTCGCGGCGCATCTTGAAGCAGGGTCCGTCCTTGAGATCGTTGAATGGGCGAAACAGCTCTTTGTCGTCGTCGGCCCCGAGGTACATGGTGCGCAGCTTGAGCATGCGGAAGGGCTTTCGACCACGACCGGCCCGCTGCTGGAAAAAAAGCACCGGGCCCGGAGAAGTCAATTGGATCGCAGCGGCCGCCAGGACCAGAACGGGCGATACAACAATAAGGGCCAGCAGTGAGAAAACGATATCTACAATACGAGAAAATCGCGCCGTGGCCGCAGCGAATGACCCCGCATCATATGCGGATGATTGACCTGCAAGGCTCGCTTCACCCGGAATCGAAATGGCCGAACCGCTCATTTGCATGGATGCAGTTCCCCCCGAGACGCGCGGCGCGGTTTCACGCTCCAGCAGAGCGTGCTCCAGATGAACCTCGGATTGCCCAGCAGATACCGCCGCCACTTGCCGACCGGGTCCACGGCCAGTCGATAGAGCCACTCAGCGCCCCATCGACCCGCCCACGCCGGCGCGGGTGATTCCAATCCCGCCCAGTAGTCGAGCATGGCCCCGATGCACCACCGAACCGGCACGCGCAGCCGATCGCGATGCTGCGAAAGGAAGATCTCCTGGCGTGGCGTGGACAGCCCGGCGAGCAGCACATCGACATTGGCGGCATTGATCCGCGTGACGACTTCGTGGTCAGCGGAGGCGCTGAATTGTCCGTGATGCGTACCGACGATGCGCAGCGTCGGTTCAATCGCGCGCATCGCCGCGGCGGCCCGTTCGGCCACGCCCAGCCGTCCGCCCAGCAGGAAAACCCGCAGCCCCTCTTCGGCGCAGCGACTCATGAAGCGGGGGTAGTAGTCATTCGCTGTCATTCGCTCCGGGAGTCGCGCCTCGGCCCATCGGCTGGCCCACACGACAGAGACGCCGTCGGCGAAAAGCACATCGGCGTGACGCAGCGCCTCGGCGAGACGCTTGTGGCGTGAGGCGAGGTTGATCACGTGTGCATTCACATAAGAGAGCGTCAGCGGAGCCCCGGCCAGAGCATGCGCAACCGCAGTCTCCACCAACTGGTCCGTATCGAGCACGCAGATGGGGTAGCCGAGGATGTCCACACTCGGCGGAATCACCAGTGGCCGCGATGTGGACGGCTCATCCATCCGTCGTGATTGTGTTGCGCTGTCAGGCGCGAGCGGCGCGTTCAAGGCCCCACCTCCGCTCACCGAGCAGCTTTTGATACAACTGTCCATACCGGGCCACGACCGTCCGGGCGTGAAAACGCTCGTCCATCGCGCGGCGGGCCGCGTGCCCCATACGAATGGCGTCGGCACGGTTGCCGATCATCGCCAGCAATGCGTCGGCCAGCCCGGTCGCATCGCCGGCCCGAACCAGCCGCCCGCTCAGTCCATCCACGATTGCTTCCGGTACGCCGCCAACCGCCGTGGCGACAATCGGTTTCGATGCGGCCATCGCTTCCAGCAGCGCGCTGGGCATGCCTTCTGAATGCGACGCCAGACAGAAAACATCCGCCGCGGCCAGCGCGCTCCACACGTCCGATTGAAAGCCCGCCAACGTCACGACGCCGTCCAGGCCGCACTTTTCAATCTGCGACTCCAGCATGGCGCGATCCGGCCCCTCACCCACGACAACAATGCGTGCC
>CAYXEY010000634.1:0-1035 GCA_964464105.1 uncultured Planctomycetaceae bacterium | reverse complement strand
TCGGGTCTCCGCGCATGTATGCGAACGGCCGCGTCAATGAGAACGTCGATTCCCTTTTCGCGGGCCAGCCGAGATACCGAAACAACCAGCGGCGCGCCTTCATCGACGCTCCACGCCTTGCGCTGCCACTTGCCGGCCACTGGGTCGATCTGTTCCGGCGGGTCGATTCCCGTTCGAATCACGCTCACGCGGTCATCCGGAATGTGCAGTCGATCAACACAGTCTTTCCGCACCGCGTCGGACACAGCCAGTACATGCTTGGGCAGCCGGGCGCATGCCGCGTCGAGCACCGGATCGCTCAGCCGCTTTTTCGCACGGCTCATCGAACCCATGGCGTATACGGTCGAAAGGATGACCGGCACGCCGGCCCATCGCGCCGCGACGCCGCCAATCAGGTCAGCCCGCAGCAAATGCGTGTGCACGATGTCATAGGCGCCGTCGTCGATCAATCGGCGAGCCCGAAGGATCGATCGCGGATCGCGCTCGTCGGGCGCCTCCAGGTTGTGTGTGCGGATGCCGAGGTCTTCGAGTTGATCGCGTATCGGACCGTCGCCGTGAAAGCAAGCGACGGACATCCGATATTGACGGCGATCAAGATATCGGGCAACCTGAACCAGCCACTTGGTGTCGGTCTTGACCTCAAAGGTCGACACCAGGTGCAGCAGATTGGTGGCCCGTCGATCATTCAGCGCAGGCTGTCGCCACGACATGCGCGCTCCCCCCGGCAAATTCTACGAATGCAACCCTCGACCCCGTCGCCGAATCGCCCCGAATTCAGGGCAAATTGGTCGCTATCGGACGCGCCGCAGATTCTTGACGCATACTTCGCTGCCGGCGGTCCATCACGCATCGTCGAAACAACGCGGCGAACTCCTCCGCCATGCGACTCGCATGACACCGTTCGCGCACGCGCGTCGCCGCGGCAGCCGCGAGTCGATGACGCAGTTCCACGTTCATCGACCATTCGGAGATTGCATCGGCTAATCCGGCGGCGTCCGATGGTTGCACCAGCCGTCCGTTCTCGCGATCCGTAAG
>CAYXEY010000633.1:0-3481 GCA_964464105.1 uncultured Planctomycetaceae bacterium | reverse complement strand
GGTAATAGACGCTTAGCTCTATCGATGTGACGGGCGTCACGACGCGAAGAACGCGGTCGTGTAGCCTTTTGAAATCTGGTCCAGTTGACGCCGCCTTGATCTAGCCCGCAACGCGACCCATGCTCAGCGGTGAGCATGGAGATTTGAGATGGCCAGATGGGTAAAACTTACGTTGGCACCGAATGACGGCCCGACGTTTATCAATCTCGATAACGCCCTCAGCATGACAGACAAGAAGAGCGGCGGGACGCGCATCGGATTCCCCGGTGATGACAAGGCGCACGTCGATGTCAAAGAGACCACCGCCCAGATTCTCGAAATTCTGAAAAAAACCTAAGATGCCCAAAGGCCCAAAGGGAGAGAAGCGCCCCGCCGACGTAATCGGCAACGCCGTCAAATCCATGCGCATCCTAACCGGTGACGAGCCGGAGGACATCGACACGCCTGAAAGCCAAGGGAAAAACCCGCACGCCAGCGCGATGGGAAAGATGGGCGCCGCAGCGCGGGCGAAGTCCACCACGTCAGCGCAGCGAAAGGCGATTGCGAAGAAGGCCGCAGCCAAGCGCTGGAAGAAATAGGAATCCACTTGACCTAGACCGACGATTCATGGAATCTACTTTCATCGAGTCGCGAGGGGTCAAATGACGGTTCATCCCATCTGCCAGTCCGTTTTTGAGAAGGCTTTTCCGGCCTCCGCCGACGCGGAAGTTGTCCGCGCCGTGACCGAGGGCGTTCTGCTCGCCGACGACCTGATCGCCCACACTCCCTTCCTGGCGACGCCAGTGGGCAAAAACTTGCGCGGCCTAATGCGGCGCGCTGGCGTCATGTATCGGTTCCATGACCTGTGCGAACTCGGCGATCTTCCGTTTCAGACATCAATGGTGCGGATGGAAAAGGGTTCCTGGCATTGCCTCGAAATCGCAGCAGATTCGTTCAAGGCTCACGTCTGTCGCACAGACGGCCCGTACAGCCTGCCGGCAGATAGCGAGACGCGGCAGGATGAGCGCCTTGTGAATCAGCTTGAGTTGTTCGCGCCGAAGGGCGCGACGTTCGCGGAGCTGCTGCCCGGCATACGACAAAAGTACGCCATGCTGACTTTCAGCGCAGATCACAAAGGTCGAATCCAACACGTGTGTTGGGGCATGCCGCCTCGCGACGGCGACGAATGGCTTGCACACATCAACGTACTGCATCGGATCGAATTGCCGGTGATCACGCCCGCAGAGGCGCGCCCCGACAAGACAGCGAAGCTCAAGTTCAAGAAGTACGTGGAAGAATCGCTCTCCAAGAAAGACGACGAGAAGAAGTCCTCTTAAGGAGCGCTGCTATGAGCCGAGACAATAGCGGCGGCGCGTCACGCGCCCCGACAAGACCGATTCCAGAGCGGATAAAGGAAGCGCGAGAGGCGCGTGGCATCTCATTGGAGATGATGGCCGAGGTGCTCGACGTAAGCCCGCAAGCCGTCGCTCAATATGAGACAGGCCAGATTTCGCCGAGCGGCGACGCAATGGCGAAGATCATCGGCGTCACCGCACAGCCGCATGCATTTTTCACTACTCCGAAGGCGAACCGCGCTGGCGCAATTCGGCCGTTTTGGCGAAGCCTAAAGCGGATGGATCAGATCCATCGCCGTCGTATCGCTCGGCGCCTACAATGGTCTTATGACATCGCCTCATATGCGGAAAAGTTCATCGAACTTCCCGCCGCGAACCTGCCGCACGTCGAGTTCAAGTTCGATTTGGACGATGAGGACGAGTCAATCGAGCGCGCCGCCGAAGCGGTGCGCGACCATTGGGGGCTAGCGCGCAATCCAATCCGCGACGTGTCACACCTGCTAGAGTCACACGGCATTATTCTCGTTCGGGAGAGTGTTGATTGCCCCGACATGGACGCCGTTTCCTGCTGGCAAGGCGGGCGTCCATTCGTGCTCTACTCGGCGGACGTGTCGAGCGGACCGCGCGTTTCCTACAACTTGGCCCACGAACTCGGACACATTGTGCTCCATGCGGGCGTAGAGGTGACGGACAAGAATATCGATCGCATCGAGCGACAAGCTGACCGATTTGCAGGGGCTTTCCTGCTGCCGCGTGAGCGCTTCAGTCGAGAGGTGCTCGGCACCTCAATGAGCTATTTTACTTCTCTGAAGGGCCGTTGGGGCGTCTCGATTGCAGCTATGGGCTATCGCGCAAAAGAACTCGGCATCTTCAACGCCAATCAGTACTCGTATCTTATGCGTCAGATGAACGCTCAACGCGCGCGTGTCGTGGAGCCTCTCGACGATGCCTTTCCATCTTCGCCGCCGTCGATCCTCGCAGAGTCCATTCGCATGCTGATCGACCACGGCGTGCAGACACGGGATCAGGTTGAAGGCGCGCTCGCCATGAACCTTCGAGACGTGGAGCAGCTGTGCGGCGTGCCAGAGGGCTATCTGGACGTGCGCGTGGTGCCGATGAGGTTCAAGCCAACAAACGATGCTTGACGTTGAGCATAAAAGTACCTATCTAAATTGGAATGCCAAACGTGCTTCCCACGGCTAAGCGCGGCCAAGTGCTGAAAACGCTGTGCCAAGGCGTTTCCATGCGCGGGACGGCCGAACTCTGCGACGTGAGCATGAACGCCGTCGTGAAGCTGCTGGCGGACGCTGGCGAAGCCTGCATGTGGGCGCACGACGATCTGGTCGTGAACGTGAAGGCGTCCAAAATTCAGTGCGACGAAGTTTGGAGCTTCACCTACGCGAAGCAAAAGAACGTCGCGACGGCCAAAGCGGCGCCGGAAAATGCGGGCGACACTTGGACTTGGACGGCCATCGACGCGGACTCCAAGTTGATCGTTTCGTATTTTGTCGGTGACCGCTCAGGTGACTCAGCGCGGTCGATCCTCTGCGACTTGCAACACCGCTTGGCGAACCGCGTTCAACTCACGACAGACGGCTACATCGTTTACATGCGCGCTGTGCATGAGGCGTTCGGCAATGACATCGACTATGCGATGTTGGACAAAATCTACGGGACATCGACAAAGCCGCGCAGTGCGGAAGCACGTTATAGCCCGCCGCCAATCGTCGGTACGAAAGTCCGCTGCTGCTCTGGAAATCCTGATCCGAAGCACGTTTCGACGTCATACGCCGAGCGTTCAAATCTCTCGCTGCGGATGCACAACAGACGTTTCACGCGGCTTACAAACGCTTTCAGCAAGCGCTTTGAAAGCCACGTTCACATGGTCGCGCTCTACACCATGTTCTACAATTTTGTGAGAGTTCATAAGACGCTTCGCGTCACTCCTGCGATGCAGGCTGGCGTCACCGACAAGCTTTGGACGTTCGAGGATATTGTCGCGAAGATCGACCATTATGCGCCACCGCCGAAACCGCGCGGCCCCTATAAAAAGAAGGTCAAGGGTGCATAATTTTCAAAAGGCTACACGACCAAGAACGCGAAGTCCCGGTCGCGCGGCGAGAAGCGCTGGCCCGCATCGACATAGA
>CAYXEY010000632.1:0-3483 GCA_964464105.1 uncultured Planctomycetaceae bacterium | reverse complement strand
CCGACCAGGCCGACGGGGATGGCGACGGTGTGGGTGACGCGTGCGACAATTGTGCGAGTGCGGCCAACGCCGACCAGGCCGACGCCGACAGCGATGGCGTGGGCGACACCTGCGACAAGTGCGTGAACGCCGCCAACCCGGCACAGGAAGACGCGGACAGTGACGGTGTGGGCGACGCATGTGACAACTGTGTCAACAACGCCAACGCTGATCAAGCCGACGGCGACAGCGATGGCGTGGGTGACGCATGCGACAATTGTCCGAACAACGCCAATGCAGACCAGGTCGATGCCGACAGTGACGGCGTCGGCGCGGCCTGCGATCCGGATGACGCGGATCCCAACGTTCCCTAGCCGATAGCTGATCGAATCGTGTGAAACGAGAGAGAGCCGGGCGCGACGAGCGTTCCGGCTCTCTCAGTTTTTTCGCCGTTCATTGGCTGCCCGAACAGCGGGTCGAACGCGGGATCAGTAGGCCGGAATGCCCATCAAGCCGGCAAACAAAGTGAAGACAAAGAAGTACATCAGCTGGACTACCGCAGCGCCCATTTCGGGGGACTCGGAAACCAGATTCAAGATTTGTTCGATGATCGATTCCATGGCAAGTTCTCCTTGTTGTTTGGTCCTGCGAGTCGGACGGTTCACAAGGATTACCCAGTGAGGAGGGGAATCTCACGCGTGAATCAGAAAAAATCTAAGAGTCCGGTCAGCAGCCATAATAAAACGCTTTATGGCGATTCTTGGACCTGCACGGCACTTCCTTCAGGTGATTTATCTGTCTTTCAGAAGAGCGCCAGATTGGCGCGACAGAATTCACCTTGAGGAGAGACTCTGCCATGACACGAAAAAACAAATTCCTGACTGCGTTGATAAGCGGCTTCATTTTCCTGGGGTCCAACGGATGCGCCATGCTGACAGCCAAGACCGTCGGCACGTTCGTCGCCACTGAAGTCGGCAAGGAGGTCGGCAAGAAGGCTGTCAAGGATCTCAAGGAGGAGCACGACAAGAAGAAGGCGGCGGAGGAGCGTCAGACGGCTCAATCGTCGCAACCTCGGAATTGACGTCGTCAGGTGACTCGCGATCGTGGCCTGGTTGAGCGTTGACCAGGCCTTTTTTCTGCGCCGGTTATGGCGGCGTGTCCTGGCACTCGATTACTTCCGGGGCCGCGAAATCGCCGCCGATCACGCCGTTGAAATTGATGTCGGCCCAGTCGTCGTTGTCCTGCAGAATGTTGCAGGTGGAGTCTTCGCAACTGGTCGCAGTGCCGCAGGGCTGGCTCGTGCCGGTGCTGCAATTGATGTTTCTGGCGACGCTCGTTTCGATCGTGCCGGAGCCATCCCAGTCGATTGCCA
Organism: uncultured Planctomycetaceae bacterium; assembly: GCA_964464105.1. Lineage (GTDB taxonomy): Bacteria > Planctomycetota > Phycisphaerae > UBA1845 > UTPLA1 > CAYXEY01. The sequence goes on along the minus strand of CAYXEY010000632.1, from coordinate 2,132 downwards.
CGGTTCCACAGACGCCTTGCGATTCATCCAGATCGTTCTCATCCAGCGGAATGTTCAGTCCGCGCGAGTAGTCCAGCACGCCGTCGCCCAGCGCGTTGCAGTTATTGTCCGCCCCGGGGAACTGGTGGCGGTAGTTCATGACCGAGTTGTAGTTCGGCTTGCGATTGCGATTCTCGAATCCGCCGTGCCGCAGGCCGATGTTGTGGCCCAGCTCGTGCATGAAGGTCTTGGAGACGTTGCTGTTGGAGAGGCTGGTCTGCAGCGAGACGATGAAGTCGTTGCCGTTCAGCTCGGCCACGCCTGAGCTGTTGTTGGTCTCGGTGTTGTAGCGGTGGCAGTGAATGGAGTAGTGGAAGTAGTCGCGGCGGTTGGGGTTGAAGTGCGCCTCTTTGTAGTCGTAGAACTCAGTGTTGAAGACCACGACCGTGTCCGAGCCGGGGATGAGATTGCCGCCGGTGAAGGCGCCGCCCTGGCCGTAGTCGATGTGAATGGCGATGCCGGGCGAGGCGCCGTAGGGATTCGGTGTGGAAGCCGCGGCGAAGGCGACTTGCAGCAGGGAGACGACTGTCGCATTGGGCCGGTGGGTATGCGTGCCGTCGTCGAACCAGTCCACTTCCACGAAGATGTCTTTACGCACCGGGTTCGCGCCCATGGGGTGCAGGTCCAGTCCCTCCACGGTGCGAAAGACCTCGTCGCCATCGCGGATTGCGTCGTCATCAGTATCGGCGTCACTGGGATTCGTTCCGATGGCCGTCGGGCCGAGGACGATTCCGTCATTTGTCTCAAATACGTCGGGAATGCCGTCACCGTCGGTGTCGGGGGCCCTCAGGATTTGTATGAATGCCGGAATGTCCTGCCCGTCGACTGCGCCGTCATCGTTGATATCCGCGGCGCACGCCACGAGGGGTTCGATGGTTTCATCCATGAGTGCGGCGATGAAAACCGGCACGTCTGCGGGATCGCGCACCCGGTCGCCGTTCATGTCGGTTTTGAGGCACCAGGCGGTGCCGGCAATTGCTTGCGGCACATTTGCAAGGACGAGGCCAAATGCGGCTATGGCGGTGACTTTGAAGGATATGAGCATCTCATCACTTTAATGGCATCGATATTCGCAATTCAAATGACGGCCGGTAATCCAAATCGGACGTCCTTTGATTACAATTGTCACCGAAGGCGACGCGGGCATGAACGATGTAACCCTCATCCTTTCGCAGATTGAGCAGGGCGATGCGTCCGCCACCGAGCGGCTGCTGCCGCTGCTTTATGACGAGCTGCGTCAATTGGCCGCGCGAAAGCTGGTTCGTGAAAAACCGGGCCAGACCCTTCAGACGACGGCGCTGGTGCATGAGGCCTTCATGCGGCTGGTGAAGCCGGGCGACGCTCAGAGTTGGAACAGCCGCGGACATTTCTTTGCCGCGGCCGCCGAGGCGATGAGACGAATCCTGATCGAACAGGCCCGGCGCAAGGCCAGCGCACGTCATGGCGGAGGGCATCAGCGCGTGGAACTCGACGACGCGATGTTGTGTTCCAATGAGCCGTCTGACGACGTCGAGGCGATCAGCGAAGCGCTCGACCGGCTGCATGAGGAAGACCCGCGCAAGGCGGAGCTGGTGAAGCTGCGATACTTCGCGGGGCTTACCATTGCGGAAGCGGCCGAGGCCATGAATATCTCCGTGGCCACGGCTGAGCGTTATTGGGCCTACAGCCGGCTTCGTTTATTCCAATGGGTGCGGGAAGGGTAGCCGTGCGGATGCGACAGCAACTGTTTGCGATCCGTCGGCGAAAAAAATCGATTTCCGTGAGGGGATTCCCTCCCGCCCCTCGCACGTCATGGTGGCGAGGAGGAAATCGTGCCTGCCGAGACTCCGGTTCAACTCGATGCCCTGCTGATGGAAGTCCTGGAGCAGCCGCCTGAGCGGCGCGCGGCTTTCATCCAACATGCCTGCGGCGGCGACACCCGCATTCGTCACGATCTTGAATCCCTTCTGAGATTGCATGCACAAGCGGGCGATTTTCTCGAACACCCTGCCGTTGCGCTGCCGGAGCGGACGAATGACGCCGGGGCGGGAGAATCTCTCGGGACGGTCATCGGCCCGTACAAACTGCTGGAGCGGATCGGGGAGGGCGGGTTC
>CAYXEY010000631.1:0-3487 GCA_964464105.1 uncultured Planctomycetaceae bacterium | reverse complement strand
GTGGTCGCGGTCATGGCAGCCGTGTTGGCGGCCGCAACCGACTGATAGCAGCCGTTGATCGAACCCTGTGTGGCCGTAGGCGCGGTGTTATCGACGCGTGTCGGATAGGTGTAATCGGTGAAGTTGCCGCAGGCATCCTGTACTCGGATCACGACGCTCGTACTGCAATCAACCGTAGCGCTGGTCAGCACGGACTTGGAGACGGAGAGTCCGGCATTGAGCGGATCGCAGTCGTCATTCAGGTTTGTCGTTGCATCCAGCGCCGCCTGATTGGCGTCGGCCACTGTTGAATAACACGCCGAAATCGAACCTTGCGCTGCGCTCGGCGCTGTTGTGTCGGCAACGACGGTGACGGTGCTGGAGCACGTGTTCGGGATCGGCGGCACGTTGTCTCTGTCAGTGACGGTCCAGGTGACGGTGGTAGTTCCGATGGGGAAGCACGCCGGCGCGTCATTGCTGTCGATCACGGCATCGTTGTCGCAACCGTCAACCGGCACGGCGCTGGCCAGCCAGGCAGCAATTGCGGGATGGGTGGCCGGGACACATGCGGCCGGGCATTGGCAGGTAATTTCGAGCGGCTGGGGCGAGTTACAGGTCGGTACCGGGTTCTCAATGATGACCGTGCGCGTCACCTCGAGCGCCGCGTTGCCGCAGGCGTCGCTCACATTGTAGAACACGGTGTAAGTGCCGCTCTGATTTGTCGGCATGGACGGTGAATAGGTGATGTTAGTCACCGCGAACGGTCCACCGTCGCAGTTGTCGGTCCAGGTGGCGCCTTGTTCAACGTACGGCGCCGCGTTGCACTGAATGTGAATCACGGCCGGGCCGGTGAGCGTGATGACCGGGATCGTCGTGTCATTCACGTCGATCGTCTGGGTGCATTCCGCGAAGTTGTTGCAGTCATCGGTGGCTCGATAGGTGCGCGAGATCGTGTAGCGATTGGGGCACGTCTGATTGCTGATCGAGTCGCCAACATGAATGACATTCGGCGCAGCGCCGCAGTTGTCCGACGCTGATCCTCCTGCAAAGTCCGCCAATGGAACCTGAGTTGTACATTGAACGCTGACTGGCGCCGGGCAGTTGATCACCGGCAGCGTGGTGTCGTCGACGGTGATGGTTTGCGTGCAATCCGCGAAGTTGCCGCAGTCATCGGTGGCTCGGTATGTGCGCGTGATCGTGTAGCGATTGGGGCAGGTCTGATCGCTGATGACATCGCCGATGTGAGTGACAACCGGCGGGTTGCCGCAGTTGTCCGTGGCGGTGCCGCCTGCAAAATTATTGAGCGGCACCAGCGTGGCGCACTGCACTGTCGTGGCAGGCGGGCAGTTGATCGTCGGCAGCGTGATGTCCTGCACTGTGATGATCTGCGTTCGCGTGGTCGAATTGCTACAAGCGTCTGTCGCGGTCCAGGTTCGTGTGACGACATAATTGCCCGCGCAATTGCCGGGCGCGATCTTGTCGGCATTCAGCGTGGCTACAGTGACGGTCGGATCGCAATTGTCGCCGGCCGGCAGCGTCGGTGGGCCGACGGGCAATGGCTGCTCGCAGGAAATCGTGACATCGGGCGGCGCGGGATCGACCGTTGGCGCCGTTGTGTCCTGCACGGTGATGATCTGCGTGGCCGTCGCAACATTTCCGCAGGCATCCGTGGCGGACCAGGTTCGCGTGATCGTGTAGCTGTGCGTGCAGGAACCCGGCGTGATCTGGTCCGGATTCAGCGTCGCTGTCGTAACGGACGGGTCGCAATTGTCCGAGGCCGGCAGTGTCGACGGTGCGACTGGAATCGCGTCGCATTGAACGGTGGTGTCCCCGGGCGTGCCGGTGATGATCGGATCGGTGATGTCGAGCGTCACCGTGGGCAGGTTGACCACCGCCAGCGGAAGGACCGGCTGCGCGGGCACCTGGTCGTCGCTGAGGCGATTGGGAATGCCGCCGGGTCCGGCGGGCCGCCAGGTGACCAGTCCGCTCGCGCTGCAATTACTTTGCAGGACGTTGAAGGTGATTCGCGCCATCGTCGTCGGCGCGGACGTACCCGTTCCGCCATCCTGGATACCGGTGGCATAGTCAATCGTGCCGGCAACGGTGTTCACGAATTCGAACACCTGCTTGGTGAAGGGCGCATCGCCGGGATCGGCGCTGACGAATTGAAGTTTCGTCGTGTCATATTGCAGGAAGTACTGTCCGCCCACGACGATCTTGCAGGCGTTCGACATATCCACGTTCACGACGAGTTGGCCATTGGCCTGGCAACCCGAGGACGACAGGGTCAGCGTCGTGGGCAGCAGGTTCACGGTGACATCAAAACTACAGGGGTCGCTGATGTTGCCGCAGGAATCCATCGCGGTGCAGGTGACCGGCGTCGTGCCGGGGACAAACACCGAGCCGCTCGGGATCGAGCACTGTACGACCGGCGACGGGTCGCAGTTGTCGATGACCGTCGGCGGCGGGTAGTTGACCACCGCATTGCACTGGTTCGGGCCGGCGGTCACGACCATGTCGGGCGGACAGGTGATCGTGGGCTTCTGTCCGTCGATCTTGGTCAAATAAGGGATCGTCGAGACATTTCCACATTCGTCGGTAAAGCTCACGGTCACGGTCGCATTGCACGTACCCGAAGTCGAAACGGTTTCGGCCGGGTTGGCCGTGCAGCCGTCGGTCGCTGAACTGTTGGCCAGCGCGGCGGCCTCGGCCGAGGCGACATCGGGGTAGCAGGCCGCGATCGGACCGGATGACGTTGCATTTGGCGCCGTCTGATCGATGCGAATGGACGGCAGGTCGTTCCGGGTCAGCGGAAGAATCGGCTGGCTGGGAACCTGATTATCGCCGACTCGATTCTGCGCGCCGCCGGGTCCGCTGGCTCGAAACGCCATCAGGCTTGAAACGGTGCAGGCCTCGGAGCCGGGGAGAATGGTGAAGGTGAAGCGGGCCATCGTCGTGGTCGGGGGCGCGGTCACGCCGGTGCCGGCGCCGGGAATGCCCACGGCATAGTCGATGGTGCCAAGCGCCTGATTGACGGACTCGAAGATCTGCAGGGTAAAAGGCGCATCGCCGGGATCGGCGCTGACGAATTGAAGTTTCGAATTGTCATATTGCAGGAAGACCTGCGCGCCGACGGCCACGGGCGTCGATTGAACGAGATCCAGGCTCACGACCAGCGTGTTTGTATTGGCACAAGGCGGCGATGTCAGAGACAGCGTTGCCTGTCCCCTCGCAGCCTGCACCGTGCAGCCAAGCACGAAGATGCCCAGAAGCGCCTGACTGATCTTATTTCGACATGGCATGATCCAACCCCTCACCCACGAAAGTACTTTGTTCGTACACCAGACAGCGCAGGGCCCATCGCGCCCGTGCACGCTGACGCACTCGTTAAGCCCCGGCGCGCGCCTGCATGGGGCGCTGCGCCGGAACCGCTCGAAGGATCTCATCCCCCGGAGCCACTTTCACCACTCTCTCACGCCGGGTGCTCCGACACCCGGCATTCCCAGTT
>CAYXEY010000630.1:0-3499 GCA_964464105.1 uncultured Planctomycetaceae bacterium | reverse complement strand
GCCGCCGAGCCGGTGTGTTCCGGCGCGTCAGACATCCGTCCGCGCAATTCAGATGAATTTCCGCGTGAACCGAGCGGGGAGAGAGACCCGGCGTCGTTACTTTCGCAGACCCAGTTGCCCAATGATCTTCTGGTAGCGGTCGCGATCGGTGCGGGTCAGATACTTGAGCATGCTGGAGCGGGCGCCGACCATCTTCAGCAGGCCCCGCCTGGAAGTGTGATCTTTCTTGTGCGTCCTGAGGTGCTCGGTGAGCTGCTCGATTCGACCCGTCAGGAGCGCGATCTGCACCTCAGCCGAACCCGTGTCCTTGGGATGGATGCGATGGTTGGACACTAATTCCGTCTTCTTCGTTGGGTTCAGCGGCATGGGGCGAAATCAACTCCGTCGTCGTGGCGACCTGTTCGTAATTCCAAATGACGTTGCGCCTCGGCCCGCTGCCGAGACCTCCACTTCCCGTCAATACTTGTAAGAGATAAAGGATAAGCGACGCCGGCGCAACCTGCAAGGCGAGATATAAAGCAAGGCTGGATAAATATTTACGCCAATCGCCGTCGTCATCCCAAAATAGAACGGGCGGATCGGCGATCCGCTGATCACCGATCCGCCCGCGAAGAGTTCGCGATTAACTGTTGATATCGCCCGGCTTAGGCCCGGGGGTGGCTGGCGTCGTAGTCCTTCTTGAGCTGCGCCGTCGTCACGTGGGTGTAGATCTGCGTGGTGCTGATCGACTGGTGGCCGAGCAGTTCCTGCACGCTGCGCAGGTCGGCGCCGTTGTTCAGCATGTGCGTGGCGAAGGTGTGCCGCAGGGTGTGCGGGCTGATCGAGGGATCGAGGCCGCACATGATCAGATACTTGTCCAGCTTTCGGCGGACACTTCTGGTACTCAAGCGCTGGCCGTGCTTATTGACGAAGAGCGCTTGGCGATCGAAGGTCGGGTTCCGCGGATCAGCGCCGCGCATCGCCAGGTACTTGCGGATCGAGGCGATCGCCGTCGGACCGATCGGCGACACGCGCTCCTTGCGGCCCTTGCCGCGGACGCGAAGCTTCTCGCCGGTCATGTCGACATCTTCGACATTCAGTGCAACCAGCTCGCTCACGCGCACGCCGGTTGAGTAAAGCGTCTCGAGCATCGCCTTGTCGCGCGAGCCCAGGAGGTTGGTGTCCTCGGGCGTGGTCAGCAGCTTCTTGATCTGCTCGACCTCCAGGAACTTCGGCAGGTGCCGCTCCTGCTTCGGAGTGCGGATCGAAGCAACCGGGTTCGACTGGATCATGCCGCGTCGCAGGCAGAACTTGTAGAAGCTCCGCAGGGTCGCGAGCTTTCGCGCCGTCGTGGCCTTCGAGTATTCCCGCTCGTGCAGGAATGAGAGGAACGCGCGGATCTGCGTCGAATCGACCTTGAGCAGTCGCGTGCGCAGATCTTCGATGCCGACGTTCGTCTGCGTCGCGGTGGCCGTCGCCGTGCCGCCGCCCGGTGCTGTTCGCATCGGAGGCGTCATTCCGCCGACGTTCCCGCGCGGGCTGAAGGCGACGTTGGCCGCCGCCTCAGGTCCGCCAATCAGGAACTGGCTGAATTGCTGGAGGTCCGCCGCGTAGCACTTACCCGTGTGCGGGGAGAAGTGCCGCTCGAAGCGCAGATAGTTCAGAAAATCTTGGACGAGTGGATGGTCTTGGCTCATGTTCGCGGGACTCTTCTCGGCGTAAAACAATGTCTGTAATGCACTCGCAACCTGGCTCGGGCTCACAGTCCTGCGGCCCACCCACCATACCACTTTTTTCCGACCTGACCGCGGGGTCTAATCGCTTTCAGATCTCTACGAGCGCTCCCGCTCGCAGGCATTCGTTAGCACCTATCGGTCCGTTTACGACCGATCTGAGTCATAATCCGATTCTATTCGTCGCCCTAATTGATAACTCAATACGGCGGCGTCAAACCAGTCAAATTCGCTATTCTCGTCGCCGGCCAGGCTCGCGAACGCGCCGATCACGTCGGCCTCGTTGCCCGGGCGGTAGCGGAACACGTACTTGTGCCCGCCTTTATCCAGCGAAAGCTGCCGATCACTGCTCATTCGGCGTGCTCCTCTTCGAGATCGCCCGCGGCCGCAAACAGGCCGGCCTGCCGCGACGCCATGCGCTCCAGGGCGTCGTGCCAGCAGAAGCGAAGGTACTGCGTCTGCACCTTCAGGTATTCCTGCCAGCCGTACGGACTGTCGCCCGCGTCACGCTTTCGGGCGTAACGCTCAACGTCCGACACAACATCATCGTGCGTTGCGTTATACACCTTTTGTATTTGTGCTAACGGACGCAAAGAATCTTCGGACGAAGCCAGACGGCTGCCCCGATTGGCCCAGACGCCGGCGTCGTCCTCGATGGAATTCGGACCTTCCTCACCTGCGTTTTCGCCGTCCGATGACTCGCTCAGGCCGAATCGCCGGGCGGCCGGGGTATCGGCATACATCTGTAGCGCCAGCGCCACTGTCGGCGTGTACGGGTCATACTCGGTTACACCGGCCACGATGATCGCATCGGCCCCGACGCGCCGGGCAATCTCCAAGGCGTGCCGCGGCGACTCCACTTGTTCCTTACCCTCGGCGATCAGCGCCGCGACCACGCGGCTGACTGGCAGCACGACAATGCCGTCGAAGTCGGTCAATTCAGACGCGAGCAGATCGGCGGCCTTGATCGGATCGAGGTCGTAGCTGCCGCTGAAATTCAGGATGGGCGCGACGGCGATGCTCATTCCCCGCGGAAACGACGGCGGACGGGCGATCGGCCCACGATTCCAACTGCATCCGCCGGCCAGCATGACGACACTTGTCGCCAGGCATGCGGTGTGACGAAGGGTGTGCCACGGGCGGCTCGTCCGCCCGTGCAGCTTTGAGTGTGCTCTCACGTTGCCGGGTGCCATGCCGACGGCCGTTGAGTCGGCATGTCGTTCCGCGCGAGGGGAATTCCCTGACCGCGCCACGCACATCGGCGGCGTTTCTCCTATTCGCACTGGCTGACAAGCCGGGTGCCATGCCGACCGTCGTTTGGTCGGCATGTCGTGCCGCGCGAGGCAAGTCTCAGAGAAATTCAACTCGTGTCGTGATGCGCGCAAGCGAATCCGGCATCCTTGCCTTCGGCCTGCTTATCGGTCATGGCGCGAGTGGCCGTCAACTTCACTCGGCCCGACCGAATGAAGGCGTTTGTCCGATAAGACGCCGCGTGTTCTATCGACCGGGGGGAACCCCAACTTGAGACCGCCACGATGGTTCACGATCGACGCAAACTTTGCAGAATTCAGGAGTTACGAGCAGTGTCGTTCGGCCAAAACCGCCGCCCTCGCGCAGATTCGGCCGTGAATTTGCATGGGAACCTGCGGCTCCACCGTATTTCTACATTTATGGAACTTTTCCGAGGGGTGGCCCATCCATCCTGAGAGCGATGGACGGGGTCAACATGATGGCATTGAAGATTGCTGTCCAACCGCGCTGTCGAGGCTGTTAGAATTAGAAGGCAC
>CAYXEY010000629.1:0-3500 GCA_964464105.1 uncultured Planctomycetaceae bacterium | reverse complement strand
CGTCGATGTTGCCCGCGCCGGTGAAGCCGCCCTGAATGTTGCTGTAGGTGATGTTGGTCGGGCCGTTGGTGATGAACTGGCTTGAGCCGGTGTTGGAGCGCGTGACGCAATTGGTGAGATTGGCGACCACACCAGAGTTATTTCTCACTACTGCGCCTCCGGCCGAGGGGGCGTTATTATTGACAAACGTACAATTTATCGCGTTTAGGCTCCCGATCAGGGAGACCGCGGCGCCGCCGTGCGTGCCGGAGGAATTCGCATTAAAAATGCAGTTATGGCAATTGACCGTCGCGCCGGCATTCTGAATGGCGATTCCGCCGCCGGCAGCGGCGGCCGAATTTTGGGCCACGACCGAGTTGACCAGTGTTAGTGTCCCGCTGCCGACGTACACGCCTCCGCCGTTAAAGCCCGCGGTCGTCGTGGTGTTCGACCGGATCACGCAGTCAACCAGGACAGCCGATCCGTTGCTTTGGACTCCACCGCCGCCATTGATACTTGTGCTGTTCGCAATGATGCAATTGCGTATGACCGGCGAGCCGGCGAGCAGCAACCCGCCGCCGCGATTGTCCGGGCTTGAGCCGTTCGCAGTGCCCCCCTGAATCGTGAAGCCGTCCAGTCGCGCGGTTGAATTCACCGTGCCCGCGGCTTCGACGACGTGATAGTTGTTGTCGGTCGCATCGTTCACGACGCCGATGTCGCCGCTGAGAATCGTGGGATTGGCCACTGGGTCGCGTAGGCCGACGTCCTCCTCCGTGCCATTAAATCCTCCATAGACCGCCAGATCGTTCTGAAGTTGGAAGCTCAGTGTCCGATCCGTGCTCGTGGCGGGTTTGTAAGTGCCCGCCGCGACGAGAACCTCGCCGGTGGCGCCGGCGACCAGCGCGGATTGCAAACTGGTATATGCATCGGTCCAGTTTCGACCGTTGTTTGCACCGGTGGCATTGGCATTCACGTATTGCCGGCGCACGATCTGAATCCCGTTGCACCGGCCGGAACCAGATCCGTTGGCAACTCGAATGTTGATCGACCCGGTGGTAGTAAGCGTAATTCGGAGAACCGTGTGCGTCACACCTGGGACAAACTTGTTGATGGGCATGGGGCCACCCACCCAGTAGAGAACCGCCGGGGGCGGATAGCTCACAGTTGTAGTTGTTGAGTTGTCCGGCGCGATGGCGTAGACATAAATGCCATAGTTGCCAGCGGCCAATCCGCTGATCGTGTATGTGACGACACCGCCCGCGGCCGCAATGTCCTGGCCATCATCGAGGAGCGAGGCGTGGTTTCCGGTGGTGTGCGTGTTGTCATAGCTGAAATTGCCGCCCGAGCCGCTCGTGCGAGACAGCGTAGCCGTTGTCAATACACCGTTGATGTCACCAAGTGCTAGAGGAACAACGCTCGTACCCGCCAGGTTGTTCCAAAGGCCTTTCTGCTCCGCTGCGCCTCCAAAGGTCGCCGACGGCGCGCCCGCGCCCGCGCCGGAAGTGGCGCCAATGTCGATGTTGAACGACTGGCCCTTTGCGGACATGGCCAACGCGCACCACACCGTCAGCCCGATTGCAATCCGTGCTTTGACTTGCATGACGCCTCTCCACACCCGATGCATTCTTCAACCACAGCTACGGCCCTTCCTGCTGACAACTTCCAATCGTGCCGGCAACATCCGCGAAGGGAACCACGTGGTAGTCCTGCGTGACATGCAGGCCCTTGCGAATGCGCATGAACGACACGTGGCCATCCATGAAGGCAAGGTTGTGCTCCGGACTCGTTGAGTGCCAGCGCGCGCGATTGATCGCATCATTGCGATCCCAGTCGTATCCCCACCCGAAGTCGCCGGCGAGAATCAGCTTGCTTTCCGGGCCGACCCGGGATCGGGTCAGGCCGGGCAAGCGCTGGCTCAACTCCGTCAATGGGGCTTCGCACGGGTCATTGGGGGCGACCTGCAAGCCTGGCTGACTCAGCATGGGATTCATCACGTAGCTGGTGCCGCACCACCGATAGTGATGGTCCTTGGCCGGGCCGCCGCCGCGATCAGACGGACATCGAAATACGGTGGCGGCCTCGGGGAGAATGGGTTCCATTCCGAGGGAAGCATTGAAGGGTTTGGGGCCCTGGAATATGCCGATCGATCCTTGTCCGCCGCCGTAGTTGACGGACGCGTTGACGGTCTGCAGAAACTTCCCGTCGTTCTCGTCCAGATAAATGTGCCAGCCGGCGGCAACTTCGCGCAGGTTGGCCTGGCACTGGGTACGCTGACCCGATCGACGGGCCGCACTGAGCGATGGAAGCAGAATGCCGATCAGCAGCACGATAACGGAGATCACGACGAGGAGCTCCAGCAAAGTGAAGGCTCCACGTGACCGGAAGTCAGCCGATCTCGCGAATCGAGGCATCATGGCGTCTGCCCTCCCGCGCCGGCCGGCTGGGTTGACGCATTGAGCAGACGAAGCCGGAGCTGAGTCACGCGTGTCGCGGCGCGGGCCCTCAGGAATTCATCGCCTTCTGACAAAGTGGCCTCGCGGAACGCAGCCATCGCGGTTTGTATTCGACCTTCCTTCAGCCGGCGCTCGCCGATGGTGAAATGCATAAGCGCGGAAGCGCTCGCGGGGATCTCCGTCATAAATCGTTCCTCTGAGATGGACGGGTCCAGCAGGAACCGCATAGCAATCGCTTCCGGTGTATCCTGCGCGGCTTCAAGAATCTGCTTTGCCGACACAAGCATTCCGCCATTCCATTCGTTCAAGAACCAACCAAGTCCATACCGCCGCAGTTGTGCGCGGGCCATGGTCGCCAATTGCTCCTGCTCGCGCGCAGTCGTATCAGCCCGCCGCCAGGCCTCGTTACGCTCATCGCGCTGGGTCGTCACCTCTCTATACGCCCATCCGAGGTAAATACTGACGCTGGCCATGGAAAAAATGAAAACGGCGAGGGCCATGGTTGCGGCCCGATTGCGCATAGCGAGTTTCCGCAGCACATACCAGGAGCTGTCGCGCTTGGCCAGAATGGGATCGCCTGCAAGGTAGCGCCGCACATCCCCTCCCAGTTCGCCGACACTTTGGTATCGCCGGGTCGCTTCTTTCTGAAGTGAACGCAGCACAATCGTCTGCACTTCGTCGTCAATGGGGCAACCCGTCACGCGGCGCATCCGGCGCCGCGCCAGGCTGGCAATGCCCGATTCACGCGTCCATTGCCGGCTTGGAGGTGTCGGCTCGGTCCCCTGAATGTGCTTCAACACTTCGACGATGTTCTTCGAAATCGGGTAGGGGAAATGCCCGGTGAGAAGCTCATACAAGATCACACCGAGCGAGTACACGTCGGTGCGCGCGTCGACCCGCTCCTGCTTCCCCGTGGCCTGTTCCGGGGACATGTATGGAAGCGTGCCAAGGAACCCCTCGCCGGTGGTGAGGCCCGGTTCAGTGGTCGTCAGCGACTTGGCCAGGCCGAAGTCGAGAATCCGGGGGCTCCCTTCGGTGTCCACCAGGATGTTCGACGGCTTCAGATCA
>CAYXEY010000628.1:0-3501 GCA_964464105.1 uncultured Planctomycetaceae bacterium | reverse complement strand
GGAACTCCTTTTGTGGTTTCAATTATCTGCGGGAGATTGAAATGGGGAAGGGGGCATATTTCAATAAATGTGCGAAATTTGAATTTCGAATTACTCGAACTTCAAAAAAGCCCATGAAATTGAAATTGGTGGCCAGGACTGGCGGGGAAAACGCTCCCTGTGGGGCAGGAATTGCGCTATGGGCTGATGCGAAGCACCATCAGCATTGGCCAGCCCAGATACTTGGCGGCCCGTGGGCTGCGGGCGGCGAGGGATTCGTCCACTGCGTGTTCGCTGATCTCGTCGAGGGTCAGGCCGGCGGCTTTCACTGCCATTACACAATCACTGATCTGCTTCGGCATGCTCGCAGGGCGAATCTCGCGACCCGTCGACGGGTCGCTGAAACGCGCGCTGATGCCGCGCAAGCCCATCGCGGGGTGCAACTCCGTGGCGAGGATACATCCATCCGGGCGGCAGATGCGGCCCATTTCGCGAAAGAGGGCGGTGATGTCGGGAATGTGTTCGAGGACGAGGCAGCAGGTCACGCGATCGAACGAATGGTCGGCGAGCGGCAGCGGCGTGGTCAGATCGTGTACGTGAAAATCGAGTCGTCCGTGGGCTTCGCCGGCAGTCGCGCGATTGGCGGCTTTCATTCGGGCGCGGTCCAGCATGCCGCTTGAGAAATCCAGTGCCGTCACATGGGCGCCGGCGGCGGCCCAGGCGATGGCATGCCGCCCGGTGCCGCAACCGATGTCGGCAATGGCCAGTCCGCGCACGTCGCCCATATGCCGGGCGACTTCGGTGGTCTCAAGTTTGATCAGCGCGTTATCTTCGGTGTCGTAGATGGCCGCCCATTGGTCGTACCCCTCGCGCGTGGGCACGACTTCGTGTGCTGGGGCTGCAATCAGTGGTGTTGAGGGCGTTTCCATCGATCTGTCCGGGCTTGCCCTCGCCACTATACCCGGCCTGCTTGCCGCAGCGCGCATTCGATGCTCTAGTGTCCGGTTCGGATGGCCGGCCCGACCGGCGTTTCATACAGGGAGAAGCGATTCATGGCTCAAATTGTCGAATGCGTGCCGAACTTCAGCGAGGGGCGGCGGACCGAGGTCGTTGATCAGATCTGTGCCGAGATCACCAAGGTGCCGGGTACCAAGCTGCTCAGCCGGGAGATGGATGCCGATCACAACCGGGCCGTGGTGACTTTTATTGGTTCGCCGGACGCCTGCGTCGAGGCGGCGATCGCGGCCTGCGCCAAGGCGTCGACCCTGATCGATCTGACCAATCACACCGGCGAGCATCCGCGCATGGGGGCGACGGATGTCATTCCGTTCGTGCCAGTGAGCGGGATCACCATGGATGAGTGCGTGGCACTGGCCCAGCGAGCGGCCCGGCGAATCGCCGAGACATTGAACATCCCGACGTTCCTGTATGAATACGCGGCGACCGATCCGTCACGGAAAGATCTGTCGAAGATTCGCGGCAAGGGCTTCGAGGAGATGCGCGAGGTCATCGGCTCCAAGCCGGAGAAGACGCGTGACTTCGGGCCGGACAAGGTGCATCCGACCGCCGGTTCGACGGCGGTGGGAGCGCGCGATTTTCTCATCGCGTACAACATTTACCTTAATACGAACAATCTTCAGATCGCCAAGGACATCGCCAAAGGCATTCGGGCAAGCAGCGGCGGCTATGCGTTCTGCAAAGCGGCGGGCTTTGAGATCAAGGATCGTGGCTGCGTGCAGGTGTCGATGAACCTGACCAATGCGACCAAGACGCCGGTCTATCGCGTGTTCGAGACGGTCAAGCGCGAGGCAGCGCGATATGGCGTGGCGGTGACGAGCAGCGAAGTCGTGGGGCTCGCGCCGCTGTACGCCATCAGCGACACGGCGGAGTATTATTTACAGATTGAGAATTGGAAGGCATCGCAGATCATCGAATCAGCCCTTCTGGAAGGGGCTGGTCACGGCGGCGGCGATTCCGGCGTGACGATGAACGGTTTTCTGACCGCCCTGGCATCGCGCGCGGCCACACCCGGCGGCGGCAGCGCCAGTGCGTATGCCGGCGCGCTGGGCGCTGCCCTTGTCGCGATGGTCGGCCGGCTCAACGACAAGAAGGATGGCACGCCGGGGCCGCTGCGAAGTCACATCGATCCAGCCGATCGGCTGAACGAGCGGCTTTTCAAGCTCGTGGACGAGGACGCCGCGAGCTTCAACGAAGTCGTCGCGGCGTGGAAACTGCCCGACAACGATCCCAAGAAGGATGCGGTCAAGCAGAAGGCCCAGATCGGCGCGACGCGTACGCCGCTGGAGACGATGGAAAAGTCGCTTGAAGTATTGAAGCTCGCGGTGGAGGGGCTGGGTAAGAGCAAGAAGAACTGCGCGTCCGACGCGGGCGTCGCGGCATTGCTCGCTCATGCGGCAGTCGAGGGCGCGCGGATGAACGTGATGATCAACCTGCCGGAGATCGCGGATGAGAAGGTCCGCGCGGAGCTGAAGGGCAAGGCCGACGCGGTACGAGCAGAGGCGAAGCGTCTGTACGCCGAGGCGACGACGGCGATTGATGCGGCGTTTTAACAGCGGATATGTTCCATGGATTCAGCACGAATCAATTTTTGCCTCTGTTGTCTCATTTCGGCGATTTTTTTTGTCGATCCAGTCGAGGCGGATGGACCGGTTACAGCACAGGCAGTTGTTCTGCGCGAATGCCTCGTTATCGAAAACCCTGTTCGGGCGCGGCGGGCGGCAGTGCATGTGGATGCGATTGAGGCGCAGGTTGTGGCGGGGGCGTGGAAGCTGCCGGTTGATGGCGAGCGCGTACAGATGTCGAATGACGACGCTCGCGAATGGAAGAACATCACCGCGAACGAAGAAGGCTGGTTCGAGGGTGCCGCGCTGGGTGGGGGATATGCATACATTCGCCATGACAGCGAGAGCGAGCACGTGGCCATGCTGGAGGCGATGGGCCACACCATGGTGTACGTCAATGGCGAGCCCCGCGCCGGAGACCCGTACAGCAATGGCGCGATGAACATTCCGATACTGCTGCGCAAGGGGCGCAACGATCTGCTCTTCCTCGTCGGGCGCGGCCGGCTCCGCGTCGAATTGAAGCCTCCGCCGGCGGAACTCTTTGTTGATTCGCGCGATGCGACCCTGCCGGACGTCGGCCCCGTGATGGGTGAGTCGGTGGCGGCGGCCGTTTGCGTTGTGAATGCGACGCCGAAGCCGTTAGGCCATGTGCAGGTCTATGCTGTTTCGGAAAACCGGTCCGAAGTTTCGCGTGCGTTCATGATGCCGCCGCTCAGCGTCAGGAAAGCGGCACTCAATGTCTCAGCGAAACATCTCAACGACAAGAAACTCGTCGTCTTCGCAACGGCGATGCGCACGCGCGAAGAGTCGGCGAAGGTCACCCTGCCGACGGCGGAATTCGAACTTCGCTCCCGCGAGCTCAATCAATCGCATCGCAGGACGTTCATCAGCGACATCGACGGCAGCGTGCAGTATTACGCGGTTCGTCCCGCGTTGAAGG
>CAYXEY010000627.1:0-3501 GCA_964464105.1 uncultured Planctomycetaceae bacterium | reverse complement strand
ACACTGATAGAACTGCTCGTGGTAATTGCGATCATTGCCCTGCTCATCAGCATCCTGTTGCCGTCGTTGTCGAATGCGCGGCGCATGGGGCGGATGACTGTGTGTGCGACGAACCTCCGTCAACTCGGCGCCGGCTGGACGATTTACTCCGACACCAATGATGGATTCAGCATTCCCGGTCGGACGGGCCGGTACACCGATAATGAGGCGAATGTCTACTTTGTGGGCAACGGCTACCAGTTTCGGCCGCGGTGGTTCGTCACCATGGGCGCTCAGAGCGGGTTTTATGCATTCAAGGCGCCCAGCCCCGATTCGGCCGACGACAACCGGATGCAGGTTGACGGCAATAAGGTGTTTCTCTGCCCCGAGGCGCCGGAGCGAATCAACAATCGCAATTATACATACGGATATAACTATCAGTTCCTGGGCAACGCCCGGTTCAAGGGCGGCGGCAAGGCCAATGGTTTCATCAAGTTCCCCGTGGTCGCCAGCCGGCTGGCTTCGGCGAGCACGGTGATGGCCGCCGATGCCCTTGGGACGGCCGCGGGAAAGGCGGCGGCCAATCGCACTTCCTATCGCGATGACGGAACCGGCGACCTGAATGCCGTCGGCAATCACGCCTGGTCGCTGGATCCGCCGCGCCTCACGGCAACCGGCGATTTCTGCGACGACAACAATCGTTCGATGCCGCACCGCTCGGCGCCGGATGTGCGCCATCTGCAAAAGGCGAATGTCGTTTTCTGTGACGGACACGTCGAAGCGCGCACGCTCGAATCACTCGGCTACGTGGTGAATGACGACGGCAGCATCGCCGGCGACGGACCGCGCACGCACAACTCGTTCTTCTCCGGCACCACGCGCGACGACGATCCGCCGCCGATCAACTGACCGCGGTTGGCTGTGCGCCAATTGCCGCGCGTGTTGCGCGAACCCACGCAGACCTCACCATTCGATAAAAAACGCGTCATTCGGTGGCAATGCGCGTTATTCGGGTAATACTCCCCCTGGAGGGTCGCGGTGATCGCGCGGGCCGCTGTCCGAGCCGTGGAATGACACATGCATCTTTCACTGGAGGACATCCAAAGTGGCATCCAGGAGGAAAGCGACCATGAATCGTCGAATCGATAAGGACGCCTTGGCGGATTGGGCCGCGAAAGACGCAGACCGGTCGACCGATAACGTTTGTAATGAAACCACGGATTCGATCAAACCGGTGAACAAATCGGGGAAGCCCAGGCGGGGCCGATCAGCCGTGGAGGCCCTGACGTCGCTGGATCGCGAGCGGCAGCAGTCCCGCCAGTCCGCGAGCAAGCAGCAGCGGATTGCAGGAATGGGCGTGACCAGCCGGGTGCGCGGCCACGTCCTGGGCCAGGGAAGGCGCGCGCAGGCACGTCGGGATTCCAAGAACGGTTGACGCACGCGATACTTGTTTCGAATTGCGAAAGGAGCTGAAACCATGCTGGTCCAGGTCAACACGGGTCGCCATCTCACCGGTTCGGAAGATTTGAATACGCGGGTGCAGGACTTGGTCGAGCGCAAGCTTCGTCGCTTCGCCGAGCGGATCACACGCGTCGAAGTGCATTTCAACGATGAAAACACGCCGCAGAAATCGGGCAGTCACGACAAGCGCTGCCAGATTGAAGTGCGCCTGGCCGGCAAACAGCCCGCAAGCGTGAGCCATCATTCCGAATCCCACGAGCGCGCACTCGACGGGGCCATGGACAAAATCAGCCACATGCTGACTTCAACCCTGGGCAAGGAGGCAAGCCGGTCATGAATGCCGGCGGCTGATTCACGATTCCAGCAGCTATCGATTGCTCAGCCTGATGCGGACCAGCAGGTCGTTCAGGGCCGCGCGGCTGGAGGGCAGCTCCGGCAGCGAAGAGCGTTTGTGTTCCGATTTCAGCAACTCCGTGAGCCGCTGCACCTCGCGCTGGTGGAATTCAAAGTCGACCGTTTCGACGGTTTGCTTTTCGGTTCCTAAGCACTTTTGCGCGAGCAGATCGTCCACCTGGGCGAGCCGCATCTTCTCATTCAGCGTCGGCAGATGTGCCACGACTTCACCGGTCTGCATGAGGTGAATGCCGGTCAACAGCACGCGGTAGGTGTAAAGCAGCGGCTTGACTCTGGGCGGCGTCTCCTTGCACACCAGGCCCCATTGCGTCTCGGCAAAACCGAGGTAATGGAAGGCGTGGTGTCGGGTGATGCAGCCGCGTGCGAGCGATTTCATTTCCGCATGCTCCGGCGTGGTGTACAGCACCAGCGGAGACAAGAGCTGCTCCAGCACGTACCCATTGCGCTTGAGCAGCAGTTGAATGAACTTGCGAACGTCGTGCGTCACCAGATCGATCTCAAGACCATCGACGATGTCGCTCGATTCAATTGTTTCATCGCGTACATCCAGGCCGACGGTTTCCGTCAGCGCGAGGCGATGCACGCCGCGAAGATCGACGTCGGAATCGGCGGAGGCGAAGCCATACAGGTGCGCACCACTGATGGTGACGAACAGGAGCGGGCGCGTTTGCGCGGCCAGCACGGACGCGAGCCGCGGGTCCTTCATATTGAGCGGATTCATGCTCCCTCCAGGGCGCGCATGCGCCGGGCGCGGATGAGAAGTGCATTGGCCCGCTCGTAATCGGGTCGCTCCGGCAGGGAGGTCGATTCATAGGCACACTGAAATTCGCGATGCAGATCGCCACGCCATTGATCGATCTCCTCCCAGGGCATTTCGCCCCGACGAATCGCAAGCAGGCGATCGCGCTGGTCGACCACGCGCAGCGGCACATGGCCCTCGCGCATGGCGGTGATGCCGCAGAGCAGAAGGCGGATCAGGTGCATGGCGTGCTTCCACTTGATCTCGCCCTGGTTGCGGCGGTCGGTCTCGATCTTCTTGAACTGAGACTGGATGTAGCCGTTGTAGGTCTGGAAGATGATTCGCGAAAGAAACATTTCTCGCATGGCGATCAATTCGTCCGCCGGCGGGAGGCAGGTTTCGACGATCGGAGAATATAGACATTCCAGCACATTGGGATTGGCCTTCAGGGCCAGCACCACGAATTTCTGCAATTCCCAGTAACACTCCTGATTGGCGTCATCCTCGATCTGCTCGGGGACGCCATAGAGCGACCAATGGGCGTCAGCCGAAGGCAGGTAGATGCCGCGGCGGTCGATGTCGCTCTCCGCATGATCGAGCCCGTAGGCCGTTGAGCCGATGACGCAGCGGTAGATCACAAAGTCGAAAAGCCCGCGCTCGCGCAGCGGATCGGCGGTTCCGAGCGAACCGGCCATGAACTCGGTCAGCAGGGCAAACTCGGTTCGGCGAAGCGTGGCCTCGAAGCCGTCGACGAAGCGGATGCGATAGCCGTGTGTGTGATCGAGCGGAGACTTGGTGATCGCGCCCACGGCGCCTTCGGGATGCACGCTGCCGGCCGCGTCGCGCACGGGCACCCGCGAGACGACGCGCGTGCCAACTGGATGGATTCGATTCGGGTTCATGTGCGA
>CAYXEY010000626.1:0-3508 GCA_964464105.1 uncultured Planctomycetaceae bacterium | reverse complement strand
TGGGTGGTGGTATCGGCGGGGTGTGATTGCGCAGAGGCGTGGAGGTTTTCAGCTTCACCCCCCATGAACCCACTCAAGTTTTTCATCCCAGGAGGACTCATGCCTCAGCCCGCAGTGATCATTGCGATCCTCGAGAAGACGGGCCACCTGCGCTATCCGAACGGTGTTGCGCAAGCGGTGCCGGCTGTCGGAGATCCTGCCTATCCGACGTCACTGACTGACCCGCTGGTGGTCAATGCCGTCCAGTCGTACCAGCGGATGCACGCGCGGCCGCTCGAGCCGCTGATCGCGAAGCACTATCCGGGGCGAACATCCCCGGTGGTGAATGCCGATGGTCAAGTTGGATCGGCCACAGAAGAGCTCTTCGACATGCCGCGTTGTGAGTGCCCGGATTACACCGATCACTCATTCAGCGACACGGCGATGGCGCTGGGGACGGGTGGCTGGAAGGAGTGCCATGAAACCAAAGACTTTCACTGCGTGAAGATCGTTGAGCTGAACGATCCGCCGTCTCACATCCAGCCGTACTGGGAGGCGGTTAAGAAGCGGTTTATCGAGATCGAGCGGAAGATCGGCGTGCGGATCCTTTTCACGAAGGATTCGAACGGGGCCAATGTTTCACTGACGTGGGTCAACTCGAGCGATGGATGGATCGGGTTGGCCACGGTCGGCAACCGCCGTGAGACATGCGCAAGTGCGCTGGCGAACCGGTGGATGCGTCTGCTTGGCACGTTCACCCAGGGATGGCAGGACGTCGAGCGGAAGGTGCATGCTCTGGTTTTGCTGCTGACTCATGAGTTCGGGCATGTCCAGTCTCTGGATCACTCGAACGGCGGAATTATGAGCCCGTTCCTTGACGAAAGCCGTCCGGAGAACTGGCTCGGCGTGGGCGACCCCCACGAAAACAACATGCGGACCATGTATGGCGGCAAGGAGTACGTTGAACCGACTCCCCCGCCTGCGCCTGGGCCGGGGCCGACGCCCCCGCCAACGACCCCGCCGGGTGGAATCGTTCCGCGTTGGCTCATCACTGATGAGCGAACGGGTGAGCGATACCGGCTCACAAAGATCGCCGAGGTTTAAGCCATGTTGCGCGCGTTGATGATTCCGATTCTGCTGTTGTCGTCCGCTGTAGTCCTCGCCGGCGACCCAGCAGTTGAGGCAATGAAGGCGGATCTGGAAGCGAGGATTCAGATCTATGACAGGTTGAGCACTCTCGAGAAGCGAGTGACTGCGCTCGAAGCGGGGAGGGCTGAGCCAGTGCCGGCGCCGGCAAAGGCCGATGCTGTCGTGCACGTGCCAACCCCGTTCTCGATCGTCGGCCAGATGGTGGAGCTCGCTCAGCTCACCCCGGACAGCAAGCCGATTGACCCAGGCTGCGGAGACGCACGCCAACTGATCGCCGCCGTCGAACAATACGGCGTGAAGAAAGCGAGGGGCATCGAGCTGGATCCACAGCAGGTAGCGATCGCCCGCGCGCGAGTGAAAGACGCTGGCCTAGAAGATCGAATCGAGATCATCGAAGGCGATGCGCGGACGACAGACTGGGGTGACGCCGACGTGGCGCTGGTCTACCTGTTCAGCGATCTGCTGCAGGAGCTGACCCCAAAGCTGTCGAAGATGAAGACGATCGTCAGCTACCAGCATCCAGTGCCTGGCCTGCAGATGACGAAGACGGGATCCGTCTACGTCTGGCGGGCGAATCAGGTGGCAGCTGCAAAGCCGGCTGAGACCAAGCCAGCCGTCACGACGGTCACTCGCGATGTACCGTATGCGCTCTACATGAACACGAAGTATTACGTGGAGCCGAACCCAGGCTGCAATTGCGGGATGTGCCAGCAGATTCGCAGTCAGCTGCGGAATCGAACGTACATCGAGCAGCAGACTGTGCAGGTGCAGCAGCCGGTGATCGCGAAAGCGAATCCTGCACCCAAACCGCAGCCCGCTCAACAGCCCACGGTGTACTACCAGCAGCCTCAGCAGCTGGTGCAGTATTCGTACTGCTCTGGCGGCGGTTGCCGTGGAGGTGGGTGCCGTGGAGGCAACTGCTACAGGGATGACGATTGACTCACGAGCAGCTGCTTAACACCGGCCTCAGTCTTCTGCTGACCGCCATGTTCATTGTCCCAATGCTGGCGGTCAGCTACCGGTTAAACCTCCGAGACGAAAGGAGGGGGAAATCGGAATCCTTCACGAAGCCGGAGCGATGATCTGGAACCACTGGAAAAATCGCTTCGGAAAATTCATCCGACAACAGATCAGAGCGGAGCGTAACAGATTTCGACCGCCCCGCCCTGCATTCACCCATCAGGAGCGAGAGATCATGGATCGTTTTATCATGCGCCCTTACATCCCGTTCCCCGTGGAACCGTTTGCCCAGTCCGACGTGAAGTCGGGCAAGGTGGTGATCGAAGTTCCCGCGGGGGCATCCCCTGGCGCCTTCGAAGAGGTGAAGGATTTCCCGGTCAAGCCCGACAAGTCGGACTGGGATCTCGCTCACCCCGACGTCGTGAACTCCAACCGCGAACCCTTCCTGTCCAATCCGACCGGGCAGGCATTCCTCAAGTGCAGCACGACGTACGAGGCGGAGCAAGGCGCGAGCGGCCGGCTGCGCACGTACCATCTGGACGACGCCACGCCGCCCAACCCGACCGAGGGCGAGCCGGTGAACTTCACGGTGGTCGACAACGTGCCGCCGTCGGCGCCGACGGCGGCCTTCCTGCATTCGGAAGGCGAGATCAACGTGCCGGACGCTCCGCCCGAAGAGCCGCCGGTCGAGAATCCCCCGGTTGAAGATCCGCCTGCGGATCCCCCCGCAGATCCGCCGGCCGAACCGACCGTCTGATCTCTGGCGGAAGTTGGGGTACGAAAAAAGCCGGACGGGAGATTAAACTCCCGCCCGGCTATTTCATTTTGCACCCAGGACAGCTGCCATGCTCAATCCGATCGCGCCGCATCAGGTCAAGTATTTCAAGATCGACGCAGCGACGGCGACGATCGCAGCTGTTGCAGCTGTGGCTGGCAAGAAGATCCGCGTGATCCAGTGGCGACTCTCCAACAACGGCGCCGCAGCGTGCACCATCAAGTGGCAGAGTGCGTCAACGGATCTCACCGGGCCGATGAGCCTAGCGAACGACGTCGCCGGCATCTCCGGTGAGTACAATCCGGACGGCCATTTCGAGACGGCCGCCGGCGAGGCGCTGAACCTCGCGCAGTCCGGCACCGAGGCGCTAGGCGGATACGGTTGCTACATCGAGGTCTAGAGCGTCCTCAAATCATCTAGCGACGGCCAATGTGGCTGCCCTGACTCTCTCCGCTCAGCAAGAATGCTCTCGTAGCATTCAGCGCAGAACTTGGAGCCATATGAGTCGTTGTACGCCCGGACGTACACCGCTGCAGGTTCATCGCAGCGAACGTCGTCAATGTCTCGGGCATCGCATCGCGGTGCGGGACGCTTGGTCAATGAGAGCGTGAATTTGTCTTTCGTGAGGTAGCTTGGCATTGGATT
>CAYXEY010000625.1:0-3512 GCA_964464105.1 uncultured Planctomycetaceae bacterium | reverse complement strand
ACCTCGGCACGCAGCTCAAGCCGGTCATCGAAGAGTTCTATGGCGATGAAAAACTGCGCACATGCAAGAAGTGCGGCGCGACGATGCAGGTGCCACCCAAACCGCCAGCGGCAAAATGAGTCGTGTGCGGCTCGCCCGATCGCCTTCTCAAATTATGGCTTACGGCTCCTGGCCGACGGTTTCAGGGCCTGTTCTTTACCCGCGAAATCAAATCCTTGAACACACCGGCGCTGGCCCGCATCGTCCGCGACTGCGTTGTGTAATCGATTTCATACAACCCGAACCGCGGGGCGAAGCCATTCTCCCATTCAAAGTTGTCCGTCAGCGACCAGTGGATGTAGCCCAGAATCGGCACGTCGGGCCGGATGCGCATGAACTCGGCGAGCACGGCCAGGTGCGAAACGATGTACTGCGCCCGGTCCTTGTCCGTCGCGTCTGCAATGCCGTTCTCGGTGATCATGATGGGAATGCCGAAGGGCACGACAGTGAGCAGGGAATCGGTCAGCCCCGGCGGATAAATCTCGATGCCGAGCTGGCTGACAAAGGGCGCCTCCGGCGGCGTTCCCCAGAAGATGCCGCCCAGATCAATCCGCACAATTTGACGACTGTAATAATTAATGCCGATAAAGTCGAGGGTGTCCTTGAATCGCGGGTACGATTCAAACGGCCCGAAGAACCCCGGCACTTCAGGATCGAAGGTACCCGTCTGATTGCTCCGCAGCCAGAAGCTGTTGATGAAATGGGCCACGATGTAGGCCAGCGACTGCTCGGCAGGATTGAATGCGCTGAACGCCTCGACCGGCACGATGAGCTGGGCAATGCCGATCTGTGACGCCTTCCCGTCGCCGTCAGCATCGATCGTGTCGATCTCCTTAATGGTGTGATAGGCCTCGGCGTGGGCCTTCATGAAGTTGGTGAACACGCGGAATGCCAGGGCTCCGTCCAGCTTGCCGGGCGGGAAAATTCCTCGCAACCAGCCGTGGAATGCATAGACATCCGGCTCGTTGACGGTCACCCACCAATCGACATCCTTGCCCCAGCGCGTCGCGCAGAACGCGGCGAACTTGCGGAAGTCCTCGATGGCCTCGCCGCTGCCCCAGCGATCGGCCTCCGTAAGCCACTGCGGCGAGGTGAAATGCAGCAGGGTCACCATCGGGCGGATGTTGCGCGCCTTCAAGGCTGCAAAGAATTCGTCATATCGCGCGACGGCCGCTTCGTCGGGATTGTCGGGATCGTTCGGGAAGAGCCGCGCCCAATTGAGTGAAAAGCGATAGGTGTCGAGATTAAGCGCGACCAGACGATCCATGTCCTCTTCGAAGAGGTTGTAATGGTTGGTCGCCAGTCCGCTCTTGTCGCCGCTCTTGGTCTTGCCGGTCTGCTCCCAGGGCCACCAGTCCGAATGGACATCGTTGCCTTCGACCTGGTGGGCACTTGATGCGGCTCCCCAGAAAAAGCCGGCGGGGAATGCGTTCACATCAAAATCATCAAGATTCGCCGGCGTGAGAAAGGCGAAGCGAATGGTGGGAATCGTCCCGCAGGAAAGCGGGGCAAGGATCAACAGCAACGCGATAAACTTTAGACCGATTCGAGTTCTTCGAGACATGACTAGGGCGACTTCCTATTCGATTTGGGCCGGCGGTGCAGCGCGGGCCTCGGCTGCCCGCATGATACCGCGATCTCGCCGGGAGCGTAACGCGGCGTTTGACCGCGAACCGGCGTGCATCATATTTCATGCGATATGCAACCGTTGAAGTTATCATCGCCTGCGGAAAGGACCAACCATGACCGAGCACGCACGCACCAACCCGACTCGACGCACATTTCTAACGACGTCTGCACTGACCGCGGCCGCAGCCGCGACCTCCGCCGGCGCGCAACTTAAGGCAATGGCAGACGAACCGGCTGTCGCCAGGCCCGCGCCCGGCACGCGACCGGTCGTGATCTCCAGCGCCAACGGCGTGAAGGCGATCGAGAAGGCGTATGCCCTGCTGCTGGGCGGCGCCGATCCGCTCGATGCCGTCATCGCCGCGGTGAACATCGTCGAGGACGACCCCAACGACAACTCGGTCGGATACGGCGGTTTACCCAACGAGGAGGGTGTCGTCGAATTAGACTCGAGTGTCATGCACGGGCCGACGCACAAGGCCGGCGCCGTCGCGGGGCTGCGCAACATCAAGAACCCCTCGCTCGTCGCGCGGCTCGTGCTGCAGCGCACCGATCATGTACTGCTAGTCGGCGAAGGCGCGCTTCGCTTCGCACGGGCGCATGGATTCAAGGAAGAGAATCTGCTGACCGAGGAGTCGCGAAAGATCTGGCTGGAGTGGAAGGAGTCGCATTCGAAGAATGATGCCTGGCTCACCCCCGAGGAAACGGGATTTTCGACGTCGCAGCCCGTGGCGCCAAGCCCTGACCGCGCCAGCAACGATAAGCCGAGCGGTCACGGGAGCTTTGCGAAGCGAATGGGTGACTATTTCGTCGACGAAGATGGAATTCTGCGCACCTATGGAACGATTAATTGCACGGCCGTGACCGCGCGAGGTGATGTCGGCGGCGTGACCACCACGAGCGGACTCTCCTACAAGATCCCCGGGCGCGTGGGCGATTCGCCGATCATCGGTGCGGGACTCTATGTTGACAACGGCGTCGGCGCGGGCGGCTCGACCGGTCGCGGTGAGGCGAATCTGCAGAACTGTTCGTCATTCCTGATTGTCGAAATGATGCGCCAAGGCAAGTCGCCGCAGGAGGCCTGCCTGGAGGCGCTCAAGCGCATCGCCGATCGCACGGAAAAGCGGCTTCTAGACGTCAAGGGCCGTCCGAAGTTCGATCTAAAGTTCTACGCGCTTGCCAAAGACGGTCGTCACGGAGGAGCGTCGATGTGGTCCGGCGCGAAGTATGCGGTATGTGACGCCGCTGGCGCTCGCTTGATGGACTGCGAGCCACTCTTCGAGCGCCCCGCCGCAGCGCCCTGACATTGCCATCACCGGACCACAAGCATCCGGTTTCGAAGCGCGCCAAAAACACGATGTAGTCAGCGCCTGGAGGGCCCTGACCCTTGGGGTCTGCGGCGGCCGGTCTTGGCCCGCTGCCATCTGACAGCGAAAGGGGAAATAGACTTGACGAATCGGCGATTTCAACAGTGAACTGCTGGGTGACGGCCAAGGCACGCAACGATTTGTAATCGCTGCCGAATTAGGGGACGACGCGCCGAATCAGTCGCACTGATCAATGATCCGCATCAGCACTCCGGTCCATGAAATGAAACGACCGCACGGGCTTACAGGCTCGTGCGGTCGTTGTATTTAGTGTCGCGTCGTAATCAGACGGCGTGCTTCAGGCAGTCGCCTCGGACGGCGTCGGAGCTGTCTCCCGCGGGATCATGCCCGCTGTAGCGCTGTCCGCCGTCTCCATTTCGCCGGCTTCGCGCTCGGCCATTTCTGAGGTCGATATGCGTCGCGATCGGCGCGGGCGGCCCGGTCCACCGTCGGCGGGCCCTTCGCCTGACTCGCCCCGGG
>CAYXEY010000624.1:0-3524 GCA_964464105.1 uncultured Planctomycetaceae bacterium | reverse complement strand
CTTACGCGACTCAGGAGAAAGCCCGCTTGGGGCGTGAAAAACCGCGTTGGCGGGGTGGAAAATGAGGCACGAAGCCACGGAGCCACGGAGGCACGAAGGGGAGGGACAAAGAGACAAAGGGACAGAGGGACAAAGTGGGTCGGTTACGATATCGACATGCACCCGCCTTCCCGCGCTCGCCGCATCTTCAAGTGGACCGGGGTAGTTGTCTTCCTGCTCTTGCTGGTCCTCCGCTCAATCAGCTTGCGCTACGATCTCCAATTGGTGGTGAGCCCCGGAATTGCACTGGTAGCGGAGCGCGGAGGGATTTCCGGTGGAGTTGCGAACTTCCGCATCGTAAGCAATCCCACTGGGGCATATTGGCGAGGTTGGCGCGGCTGGGGTTTTGAAATGCCTGAAGGCGGCTTTCGCGAAATCCATAATAATGGTACTGGTGTTTGTAGTTGGGTTTGGGTTCCCTCGTGGCTCTTGCTGCTCCTCACCGCCATCCCGACGGCGTGGCTGTGGCATCGCGACCGTCGGCTGATCTCCTCTTCGCCGGATCACCGGCTCTGCCTCCGCTGCGGCTACGACCTGACCGGCAACACCAGCGGCGTTTGTCCCGAGTGCGGGGACAAAGCCTGTCCGCCCGCAGGGTTGGCGGATTCGGAAGCTCAGGTGAATGTGGGGGTGGCGAATCGACGCTAGTCTACGCGCCGGGTGTGTTTCACAAACGTCACGATGCCAACGCCGACCATGGTCACAAAGGTTCCAAGCCCTTGGCCTTCGCCTCTAGTAAATAAGGCAATGCCAGCGCCCATGACCGTAATGACCATTCCGATGGTGGACCACATCCGCACCTGCCGCCAGTTCATCGGCCTCTCCTCGCTTTTCCCGCCCTGCGGACATTGAATCCGAACGGTACATAAAGACGCAAGCAGTCGGGCCACCTGCCACGCGCATGGCGGTTAGAACCTGAATGGCAACACCAGCGATGTTTGTCCCGAGTGCGGGGACAAAGCCTGTCCGCCCGCAGCGTTGGCGGATTCGGCGAAGCCGCCGACTGCGAAGGTGTAGAATGTAGACATGCATCCGCCCGCCCGCGCCCGCCGCATTTTCAAGTGGACCGGGGCTGTGCTAGCGCTGCTGCTATTTCTGATGTGGACCGCGAGCTATTTTTATTTCGCCAGAGCAAGCATCGGCAACATCGCCATTGCCGTCTTCTGGGGACGCATAGATTGCGAAATCTATCCGAGGGGGCGGATTCCCCAATTTGTCTCATCGGTTGGCGTATTGCCGTGGAACGATGCTGGCAACCAGAGTCGGGGCTGGCCATGGACGACAGGCTCTACGAAACCATTGCATGCCTTCGACATTCGGCTCTCGTTCCTACTCTGGGGCATCGCCATCCCGACGGCGTGGTTGTGGCATCGCGACCATCGCCTGATCTCCTCTTCGCCGGATCACCGGCTCTGCCTCCGCTGCGGCTACGACCTGACCGGCAACACCATCGGCGTTTGTCCCGAGTGCGGGGACAAAGCCTGTCCGCCCGCAGTGTTGGCGGATTCGGAATGCGGCAAGGCGAAGCCGCCTTGTGAGACCGTGCCCGAGGCATAACGCCGTTGGGCTTTGGTTCCGTTAGAATGCACCGGTCGAATCGACAAATTTGCGCGGGAGGCAAAGCTGATGGTCACGAATCTCCAGCGGGCTTTGATCCTTTCGTCAGCATTCCTGCCACTTACGGCGATTGCGCAGACCTCTCGCCCCGCAACCGCCGATGAGGCCGCGCGGCCCGAAGTCGTGCATCGTCTGCGGCTCCTCGAACGTATTCCTTTGCAAGTGCAAGACCCTCCCGTACGGCCTCCCCGCAACCCGGAGGAGCGCACTACGCGTATTTGGAGCGCGCTCGTCACTGACGACGACAAACTGATAATTGCCGACGCATCCGGTTGGAGATTGCGCATCTTTTCATCGTTGTCCGAGAAGGCCGTGGACGTGTCCCTTTCCAAGTTTGAGATCAATGGACTTGAGTTCTTTCCCGAGTGCATGTCTTCGCTCAGCAATGAGGAATTAGCGATCGCATACCGGTCGCCCGATGAGGTCGGCGTCATTCGGTTGAACATTCGCGATGAGACGATCAAGAGAATGCCGGCGCGGGGGTTTAGTAAGCGTGAAAGGTGCTACCTCGATCCCAGAGGAGATGTGATCTGGGGCTTCCAGGTCGATCGTGTCATGGTGTATTCGAAAGAGGACGGCGCTCGAGTTCTTTTTAATTGGCTAAATGGCGGTCAGTCTCCCGATCAGTTCCTGATGGGGCAAGTCGTTCCTACGAATGTAGGAACCCAAATGGCGACGGTAGTTGAAACATTAAGAAATGACGCTAACGGAATTCATTTAACAAAACGCGAGATCGTTTTTGCAAGATCTAACGACCCCAACACGGTCCGCGTCCCTGTGCGGCGGAACGCGAGTGGCGGCTACATGAATAAGGCTGGAATGGTCGTTCTTAAGAATGAGATGGGCTTGGAGCTCGTATCTGCGAGGTCAACAAAGGGTATTCCTCTGTGTGTCGAAGAACCATTTGCCTCACCGATTTGGGATCAGAAGGTGTTGCTTCCGAACAAGTCGAATGAGCTTTGGGTTATCTGCAATCAAGAGATGGCCCTGAAACGCTATGACCTTTCTCAGGTGGCTCAAAGCTTGAAATAGTCTCGTTGGTAGTACGGTCGGCAGGCGGCATCGTCGCGGCCTTTGCCGGTCATGGTGTTTTCGGCCAGCGCCGCCGCGCGGCACAATTGCGCGGCTGCGCCGCTAGGCAAAAGCGCCGCGCCGCAAGGCAGAAATGTCGCGCTTCATGTCGAATATACGGAGCTTCGCAGTTTTCCAGCCGCGCGGGCGGGCAACTTATCGGCTGCGCGCGGCAACGTCCGCGTAACCATGCTGGGGTTCGGGCATTCCTCCCCTTTGTCCCTCTGTCCCTTTGTCTCTTTGTCCCTCTTTTCCCACCGTGGCTTCGTGGCTGCGTGGCTTCGTGCCTAATCTGCGCCCAACGTCCCAAATCTATTATTGACAATTGGCGTAAAAATATCGTCAAGCGTCGCGCTTGCCGCGCAATAAGTCCCGGCGTGCACTAGTGCCGGAGGAAGCGAGATTACGGTTTGGAATGCGTATGAGCCTGGAGCCAGGCGAGCAGTTCCTCCCGACCCATGTTTCCCGCCGCGACGCCCAGAATCACTCGTTCGGCAACGTCGATGTCCGCCACAAGAGCAATGTCGTTCAACGCGAGCAGGACTTCCATGGCGGCATGTCCGACCCGCTTGTTTCCATCCACAAAGGGGTGATTGCGGATCAGCGAGAAACCCAGGGCACAGGCCTTTTCGACGACTGTCTGATACAGCTCGCTGCCGCCAAAGGTCATGCGCGGCTGAGCCACCGCTGACAGCAGCATGCCGAAGTCGCGGATGCCGCCGGCCCCGCCGGTTGAGGCGACAATTCGCCGGTGCAGCGCGATGACCTCCGCCAGGGTCACGTGTCGCATCAGCTAA
>CAYXEY010000623.1:0-3527 GCA_964464105.1 uncultured Planctomycetaceae bacterium | reverse complement strand
TCGCCGCGATCGTTGTTCCAGGTGGAACGCTCGCAGTGATGACCTCCCTGCACACAGGCCCGGGGTCCATCGGCAACTGGTGGTATGTGCAGGATGAGACACATGTCTCGTTTTACTCCTTGCGCACGTTCGATTGGATTGCCCGGCATTGGGGATTCGAACTGGAAGCGACCGACCACAAGGAAATCGTCATCCTGCGGCGGCGTTTGACGTCCGCTGAAAACACGCGGAAAATCAGCCCCGAATGAGCACCGCCATCCGCGACTATCTGCAGTCTCTTTCGACGGCCCTGACCGCGATGCAATCGAGCGTTGACCGCGTAGAGGCGATCATCGTGAGACTCCTCGCCATCTCCAGGGCCGGCGGCAAAATCATGACCTGCGGCAATGGTGGATCGGCCGCCGAAGCCATGCACCTGGCCGAGGAACTGTTGGGCCGCTACACGCGGCCGCGGCCGCCCATTGCCGCAATTTGTATTAACTCAGATCCCACGGCCATTACCTGCATTGCCAATGACTGGGAGTACGCCGAGGTCTTTGCGCGACAGGTCGCGGGCATTGGCAAGCCGGGCGACGCCCTGGTGGCCCTTTCAACCAGCGGCAAAAGCCCGTCAATCTTGAAAGCGCTTGAGCAGGCCCGGGCCGGCGGCATCACCACGATTGGACTGCTCGGCCCCCCCGGCTCGCCCGCCGAAAGGCTCTGCGATGTGGCGCTTACTTTTTCACCAACAACCGCGGCCTCGCACGTTCAGGAACTCCAGCTTGTGTTCATCCACATGCTGCTGGAGCGATTTGACGACCTGCACGCCTGAGCAGGCGGCACATTTGACGCAATTTGGACGGTCAAACCGGACCGCCCCCCGACCGGGTTGCCATGCAGCCCGATCGCTACAACAATACTCATCTCGCGCTGAACTCATGAGGTACTCCGATGAAATCCCCCCGAATCAAGGGCGTGGTCCTGGCCGGCGGAACCGGCTCCCGACTCATGCCGCTCACCAAGGTTACCAACAAGCACCTGCTGCCCGTCGGCCGCAAGCCGATGATTTATCACCCCGTCGAAAAGCTCGCGGCCGCGCGGATCGATGAGATCCTCATCGTGACCGGTCTCGAACACATGGGCGACGTGGTCAATTTGCTGGGCAGCGGCAAGGACTTCGGCGTGCGCTTCACCTACAAGGTGCAGGACGAGGCCGGCGGCATCGCCCAGGCCCTCGGGTTGGCGGAGAACTTCGCCGGCGGCGATCGCGTGGCGGTCATTCTCGGCGACAACATCTTTCACGACAGCCTTGATGAACAGGTTGCCCAGTACCGCGAGCAACCGTCCGGCGCCCGGGTGTTGCTCAAGGAAGTGCCCGATCCACACCGCTTCGGCGTGGCCGAGGTGAAGGCCGGCAAGGTCATTGGCATCGAAGAGAAGCCGAGATCGCCAAAAAGCAAAATGGCGGTCACGGGCATCTATTTCTACGACGAGAAGGTCTTTGACATTATCCGCATGCAGAAACCCAGCGGCCGAGGTGAAATGGAAATCACCGACGTCAACAATGCGTACCTGTCGCGCGGCGAATTGACGTACGGCACGCTTTCGGGATGGTGGAGCGATGCGGGAACATTTGAATCGCTCGCCCGGGTGCAGGCGCTGATTGGCGAACAGCCGCCCAAGTAGAGGATAAACTCAGATCGAGACTATTGATCCCTTCCTTTTTGGCTCCATGGCTCCGTGCCCATTCGGTCGTCACTAACGCAAACGCCCCGGTCCAACGAATCGGACCGGGGCGTTTTTTATACAATCGTAATAACTGAACGACGTTCGTACTAAACTGCGCTTACTTCGCCAGCCGAATCGCCGAGTCGATGAACGTCGTCATCTTCGGGTCAGCCTCCTTGCGGCTCTTGTAAGACTCAAAGGCCGCCTTGCCGTTGGGCACGTCGCCGCCGAAGATCTGCATGAAGCCCGCCACAAACAGCGCGTTCATGTCATCCGGGTTCTTGCGCAGGTAATCGTTCACGCCCGCGATGTGTCGCAGCATGTCGTCGCGATTGCCGTAGGCCTGCGACAGATCGAAGCCGCCGTCAGCCAGGGCCGGGGCCAGCGTGACGCCGTTGCGCAGCGCCCGTCCGGCCTCGCTGTAGTCACCCAGGGCCGCCAGGGTCAGTCCCATGGCGATATGTCCGCGCGGGTCGTTCTGCTCCTTGAGGATCGCCGTGGCGTAGTGCTTGCGGGCATCCTGGTAGTTGCCGGTGTTGAACGACTGATCGCCGCTGGCCAGCGCAACCTCGGAGGGCGTCATCTGCTGGTCCGAACCGCCCTGCTGCGGGGCATTCTGGGGCACGGCCGATTGCGGCTGATTCTGCTGCAACGGCTCAGCGGTCATCGGGGCGACGCCGGACTGGGCCTGCGGCTGGGTCGGAATCTCCATCAACTGATCGTCGCCCAAAGGCTGCTGCACGACCGGCGGCGCGACGTCGACATACTCTGGATAAGTCTCGATATAGGTCGGCGCTTCGACGTATTCAGGATCGACATAGGTCACATCATCGATGTAGGTCACTGGATAGCCGTAGACCACGGGCGTTGTGTCCCAATAAGTGATTGCGCCGCCAATGAAGATGCCTGCGCCCCAACCCCAGGACGGCCGATACCACGGGCCGCACCAGTTGTTGTAGAACCGACTCGGACCACACCAGTTGCGGTTCCAATAGCCGCCGTGCCAATGATTGTGATGGCCCCAGGCATGGCCAGGTCCGCGTCCCCAACCGCCACGGCCATTGTTCCAGCCAAGACCACGATTGTTGTTATTGCCGAAGCCACGGTTGTTGTTATTTCCAAATCCGCGATTGTTGTTGCCCAGGTTGTTGTTGTTCTGGCCAAAGCGATTGAAGTTGTTGCCCCGGTTGCCATTGAAGTTCTGGCCGAATGTGCGATTGTTCAAGCCATTGTTGTTGTTCAGGGCCGAGCCGCGGTTGATGCCGCCCGTGTTGTTGCCGAAGTTGCGTGGACTGTTGTTCGAGTTGTTCTGGCCGAACCCGCGTCCGATGCCCGAACCAAACGAATTGCCGCCACGGTTCTGATTGCTGTTGAAGCCACCGCGATTTTGTCCCAGCGCGGTCGCGCCCAGGTTTCGGCCGACCGACGGATTGTTCTGCAGTCCGCTGCGCGGGGTCACGGTGCCCATGTTGCGGCCGTTTATGGAGCGCGGCGTGGAATTGCCGGCGCCTGGCGCGGTGAAGACGCTGCCGCTTCGTGGCGCAACGCCACGATTGCCGTTAAATGCCTGATTCGAAAAGCCCTGCCGACCCACGCCGCTGGAGCGAACGCTACCGCTGCTGAATGAGCTGCGACCAGGATTGAATGAGCTGCCACGAGTGAACGATGGCATGCTTGAGCGTCCGCCCGAGCTGAACGAGCGAATCGAACTGCTGCCGAGGGAGCGGCCGCCGGTGCTTCCGAAGGATCGGCCGCCGGAAAACGAGCGGCCCCCGCCGCCGCTGAACGAACGCCCACCACCTCCGCCGCCGAACGATCGG
>CAYXEY010000622.1:0-3533 GCA_964464105.1 uncultured Planctomycetaceae bacterium | reverse complement strand
CTTCCCGCCGAACAATCCGAACTTCGAGGCGCTGTGGAACATTCGTGGAACACAGTTCTACCACCCGCCGGTGGGACCCGGCGGCAACGACGGCATCACTTCCGTTGTCGGCTACCCCGACATCACCGGCGACGGCATTCCCGAGCTGGTGTTCGGCTCACGCCGAAATGACTCGGTCGTTGATCTGAAGGACAACGATCCCTGCGATGAGTGCTCCTTCCCCATTCCGCCTTCGATTCTGAGCTATATCACTCCGACAGCGGAAACGCTGGAAGAAGAGCTTCAGGGCATCGTCGCCAACGTCAATGTTCCAATGAATACGTGGCGCCCGCAGCTGCCCACGGCCGTTGTCCCGAACTTTGCCAACGTCGTTTATGACCTGGACGACAAAGCCTTGTTGAGCTTTGCCGCCGCCGGTCAGCCCGGCTTCCCGGCAGGTCGATTCGGACTCGAGGTCTGTTTCGGCCTGGAAGGCACTGCTCCGGCACAGGGTGCGGTCACCATCAATATTGACCTGCAGCTTGAAGCCTCGGTCGATCGCGGCGATGGCACCATCATTCATGGACCCTGTCTGCGCAAGACCATCAACCTGATCACCGATCCCACCGACACAACGGCGCCGTTCGACCTGATCGACCCGCTCACGGGCCAGTCTTACAGCACGCAGTGCGACACGGCGGCTGCCGACCCGATGCGCTATGTTCGTGCGAATCCGGAGTTCCCGGTTCAGCTCGACGCAGCCGGCAATCCGGGCAATGCCAACTGCAATCCGACCGGCGCCGGCACGCCGCCCACGGCAAATCAGCCGATTCCGCCGTCGGTGTATGACGGACGCTTCGCGATGTTCGTTCGCTGGTCAACGACCACGGCGGGCGTTCAGTTGCAGTTCGCGGAAGCGCCTCAGGTGATCGCGCAGGCAACGACCGCGCAGATTCAAGAACACCCGTTCGCATTCACCTACACCGATCAGTTCCCCGATCCTCGATCGAACGACACGTCGTGCGCCAGCGAAACTCCGCCTCCGGCTGACTTGTTCATCTCCAGCGAGATGCAGCCCGCCTGCGGCCCGGCGAACGATGACCGGTTCAGCAATGCCGGATTGAGCGGCTACCTTGCCGCGGGTGCGCAGCGGATTGGAAACGCGCTTCCTCCGCCGATCGGTTTGTTCGGCGGCGTGAACGGCCCCGAAGATGATGACATGAATCGCAATTCAGATCCGCCTTCGGCCTACGTTTCAGGCCTTGCGATCCTGGCTGCCAGTAACGGTCTGCAGTTGCCCGTCTTCGGCAACGGCGCCGCCGGCACGCCTGGCCGCTCGGTCAACCTGGGTGGATTCGGTCAAGCGACCCTTGGCGCCCGTTTCCGCGGATCGTGGTATCAGTCGGACAATCCGGTTCAGTACGATCCCAACTCGCGGTGGGGCGAAACCATCGACACCATTCCCGACATCAATTTCTCGACCCCGGGATTGGAAGAGTTGATGATCTCGGCGCCCGGAAGCGGCAAGTGCTCCGCCGCTGCGATGAACCTGCCGGCCCTGGTCGGCACCTACACAGCGGCTGCCGGCACGTCGTTCATGTCGCGCTGGAATTACATGGATCCCACTGACGGTGCGCTGACGGACTGCAACACCCCGCCGACACCGTGGGTCTTTGAGAATTTCTCACGCGTACTTGGTGCGACCCTTCAGATTCAGGGTACGGCCAATCGCGCGGCCCGGATGAGGACCGAGATCCTGATCGACACGCCGTTCGGCCCGGTGCCCGTCCCTGGAACCCAGCGCATCGTGCTGTTCTGGGGTGGTGGTGTCACGCTGCCTGCCTATGTCAACGCCGACTTTGGTTTTACTCCGCCACTGACGCCTCCGGTCGATATGGTCTTCCCGGTCGGTGCCCAGGGCCTGTTTGCCCCGGTCAACAGTACGCCGTCTGGTCTGTGGATTGGTCTGACCGTTCTTCCGGATGCAACCAACTCCGGCAGCTCGGTGACCCCGTCGGGCATTGATGGCGGCCCCAGTGTCACCATCACGTCGGCTGTGCTGACCGTCACCGGTCTTGCACCGGACGTGGGCATGGTGCAGATTCTCAATGGTGTCGACTGGACGAATATCGGCAATGCAGGCAATGGCGACGATGACGGCATCGTTTCGTGGCCGTTCTTCTTCTGCCAGCCGACCGCGGCCCCGTTCCGCTTCCTGGATGCAGGACCGGCGCCGGTCGCGGTGATTCACGGCAACTTCCCCAACGATCAATTCGGCTGGGGCAAGCGGGCCGGTGACCTGAACCTCGACGGCGTGCCTGACTTTGCCTGTGGCTCGCCGGGCGCGGACACCGATCCCAATAACGCCGGCGGCCTCAAGCTGGCGGAGAACGGTCAGTCATTTGTCTTTTTCGGTACTCCGGTGTTCCCGCAGGCGCCGGTGCCGGCAGGTCCGCCGCTGGAACGATTCGAAATTCGCGGATCGCACGCGGGCGACGGCTTTGGCCGGGCCCAGGGCGTGGTGGGCGATTTCAACGGCGACCAGAACGACGACGTCTATATTGGTACTCAGAACTATGACTTCACGGGACCGATCGTGCCGGGCGACAACATGCCGGCCGGTCTGCCTGGCGAAGTATTGCCGCGAACCGATTGTGGTTTCGTAGGCATAATGTTCGGTAACCCGACCCTGACCGGCGAAGTGACCGTTCGTGCCGAGCGCATCGGCTCGGGCAACTTCTTCGGTTGCAAGTTCATCGGTGGTTTCCCCGGCGCCCGCCTCGGCCAGGCCGTGTCGGATGCCGGCGACTTCAACCAGGACGGAAACGGCGACATCCTGATCACCGCGCCGGGCCAGCAGTGGCCGGCCGTCAGCATGGCCTTCAAGGGCAACGTCGCCAATGGCCAGCAGATCGTGGTGAACGGTGTCGTGTTTGAGTTCGACACCGACACGATTCCGTCCGTGACGCCGGGCGCCATTCGCGTGGACGTTCGCGCCGGCCAGACCGCGGCGGATGCCCAGCGCGAGTTCGTCAAGCAGTTCCGAACCGTGAGCCGCGAGACGACCGGCGTATCGGCCATTGCTTCGCGACTGCAGTTCCCCGAGCCGCTGCCGGATGATCCCACGATCACGTTCCTGCCGCGTCAGCCGATTGATCCGGTGATTACCACGACCGTTCCGGCGGGTTCGTTGACCGTCAAGACGACCAAGCGTCAGGGCGTGGCCTACCTGATCTTCGGCGGCAATACGCCGACGCTTACGCTGACCAACAAGACCTACACCCTGCCGCAGGATCTCAACAAGCGGTCGGGCCCGCAGGTCGACAGCCCGCGCATCCTCAAGGGCATGGTCTACGTTTCGGCTTTCGAGATTGACTCGCCTGGCGACGTCGATAATGACGGCCTGCCCGGCTTCTTCGTCAACTTCGAGTCGGCCGGCAACGGTGCCATCGGCATTACCCATCCTGCAGTCGCCCAGCTGGCGACCTTGTCGGGTGGTTCGCAGCAGGTTCCGCCAAACCCGAATGGACTCGTGTTGGTTTCGCCAGTTCCAC
>CAYXEY010000621.1:0-3537 GCA_964464105.1 uncultured Planctomycetaceae bacterium | reverse complement strand
CGTGTGAGGGTTAATGATCGGACCAAATCCAGCGACAACCCCCTAAACAACCGGTGGGCCGCGCCGTACTCCATGCATCACCAGCGATGCGATAAAGAGAACCAGGAAGAACAGGAACAGGATCTTCGCGATGGACGCCGCGCCGGCCGCGAGGCCGGTGAAGCCGAATACGGCCGCGATGATCGCGATGATCAGAAATGTCGCTGCCCAATGTAACACAGGTCACCTCGTTGCTTTCCGTTTCGACACATACTCGTACAAAACGCTCCGGCTCCTCGCCGGCTCAACAATTGCAGTCGTCGCAGAATTCCTTCCACTGCTTTTCCGCTTCGTCGCGGGCGATGCCGTAGCGCTTCTGCAAGATGCCGGAAGCTTCGTCCCGCTTGCCCTCAATGAACTGAATGTCGTCATCGGTGAGCTTGGCCCACTTCTGCTTGATCTTGCCCTTCATCTGCTTCCAGTCGCCCTTGATTGTGTCCGTATTCATCGTATTTGATACTCCAGTCTTAAACTTGCTGAACCCTGCCAATCGTTTACCGCCCGCTGCGGCAAACAGGAAGCGACGCCGCAAGGGGCTCGCTTCCGTTGTGCTCTAATTATGCAGCCCGTTATTGAGCGCCCCGTGAAATCGACCTTACGACGCCGTTATCCGGGATTCATTCGGGGCATCGATATCCGCATGTGAGTGAAGATGGAGGTGAATTCCGACGATCCCCGGCATCTCGTATTGAAATGGCGGGTTATAATTCGCGTTGCATTGCAGACGAAAAAGAGGATGTGTTTCGCGTGGATGTGAAGACCGGAGCAAGATCCCGCCCCGTCGATCCGGTATCAGCCGATGCCGTTGACGGCCAGCGCTTCCGCGCGATGGCTGAGATCGCGCCGGCCATGATGTGGATGACTGATCCGCAGGGCGTCTGCCGGTTTCTCTCGCGCGACTGCCTCGAGTTCATCAAGCTGCAAGAGCCCGAATCGCTCAACTGGATGTCCTGGATTCACCCCGACGATCATGCCACTGTGCAGTCAGCATTCCTGAATCGGTCGGGCGCGCCTGCCGACTTTTCCGTTGACTGCCGCGCCCGCCATGGCGGCGGCAAATATCGCTGGCTGATGATGTCGGGCCGGCCCCGCTTCACCGAGTCTGGCGATTTTGTCGGCTACATCGGCACCTTCATCGATATAGACGATCGTAAGCGAGTACAGCAGGAGCTCGACTGGGCCCACCGTCAGATGCGCACCGTGACCGACGCCATGGCCGTCTCGGTGGCGCGGTGCAGCCGCGACGCCCGCTATGTCTGGGTCAACCGCGGCTGCGCCGACTGGCTGGGCACCGAGCCGCAGGATCTGGTCGGCCAGCGTGTGATCGACGTGCTCGGACCGGAGGCGTTTGCGGTGATCGAACCGCATTTCAACCGCGCCCTGGCCGGACACAAAGTCGAATATGAAGCACTACTTAATTATCAGGGCAAGCCGGGGCGGAAATGGGTCCACGCAACTTACACGCCGATTTTCAACGATGCGGGCCAGCCTGACGGACTCGTGGCCGTCGTCATGGACATCAGCCACAGCAAGCACCTCGAACAGGCGCAGCGTGAGAGCGAAGCCCGTTTCCGGCACATGGCCGACAACGCACCCGTACTGATCTGGGTCATGAGCGTCGATGGCATTGAATTCGTCAACCGCGAGTTCCTGCGGTATGCGGGATGTTCACTCGACGAACTCAAGGGCGACTGGTGGCGGTCGATCATCCATCCGGATGACATCGATGGATATGTCGAAGCTTACCGCGAGGCTGTCATGCTGCTCGGTCCCTTTGAGGCCCAGGTGCGACTCCGCGGCGCCGATGGCGTCTATCGCTGGTTTCGATCGTCCGGGGTGCCGCGACTCAACCCTGACGGCACGTCGCTGGGCTATGTCGGGTGCTCTGTCGATATCAGCGAAATCAAACGATCGGAAGAAGCACTGCGCGAGGCCAAGGAGCTGGCCGAAGCGGCGAACGAATCGAAGGATCGCTTCCTCGCCGTGTTGAGCCACGAACTGCGCACCCCGCTCACACCGGTGCTCATGGCCGCGTCCGCATTGGAGAAGAACGCCGACCTGCCGTCGTGGGTTCGCGAAGATGCGCAGATGATTCGCGAAAACGTGCGGCTCGAAACCAGATTGATCGACGATCTGCTCGATCTCAGCCGCATCGCATCGGGCAAGCTCCAGCTGATTCCCGAACTCACCGACCTCAACGATATTGTTCTGCACGTCTGCGGCATGTGTCGTGCAAACCTGGACGAGAAATCGCTGCGGCTCCATTGCGAGCTTGACGAGCGCGTCGGCGAGATTGTCGCGGACCCGGCCCGCCTTCAGCAGGTATTCTGGAATATCCTGAAGAATGCCGCGAAGTTCACTCCCGAGCGCGGCGAGATATTCGTGAAGACGCAGCGCCTCGATGATGGGCGCTATCGCGTCGAGTTTCGGGATACCGGCGTGGGCATCGAACCGGAGGCGCTCACCCGCATTTTCGCCGCCTTCGAACAGGGCCACCAGATGATCAACCGCCGGTATGGCGGGCTCGGATTGGGACTGGCCATCGCCCGCGCGCTGGTTCAATTTCATGGCGGCACGATCCTCGCACGCAGCGAAGGCGTGGGCAAAGGAACACAATTTGAGGTGGATCTACCCGTGCGCGGGATGGCAGGCGTGATTCGAAGCCAGTCTCGCACTGACGAACCCGCGCCTCCGGCCGCTGGGACGCTCCGCCTGCTCGTCGTCGAAGATGATGTTGTGACGGCGCGTGTGCTGGCCCGCCTTCTGCAGGACCGTGGCTACATCGTGCAGACTGCCGACTGCATGTCGGCGGCCCTTCGTCTGATCGAATCGCAGACGTTTGACGTGATGGTCAGCGACCTGAGTCTCCCCGATGCGTCCGGCTATGACCTGCTGTCCGCCGTCCTGCGGAAGCGGCCGATGAAGGCCATCGCCATGAGCGGCTTTGGCGCCAAGGAGGACATTGAGCGCAGCCTCGAAGTTGGCTTCGGCGCCCACCTGGTCAAACCCGTGGATACCGGGGACCTCGACCAGGCCATTCGCGAGATCTGCCGCGCAGAACGTTGATGCTTCTCTACGCAACCCGCTGCCGAGTTGCACGCAACATGAACATGGTGAGGTCGTCGCGCTCTCCGCGCGCCGGACCAAAGCTCGTCAATCGTCGCCGAACTTCTTCCAATGGCGAGTCACCCGCCCCGGCCGACTGAAGCGCCGAGCAAATCCGCGACAACCCGAATCGCTCCCGGTCGGCTCGCTGGTAGTCCACCACGCCGTCGGAAATTGCCAGCGCGTAATCGGATCGATCAAGATAGGTCCACTGAAAGCTTGGCGGCGACCAGTCCTTCTCTTCCACGATTCCCAGGGGCATGCCATTGCTTTCGAATCGATCGAGCCGCAGTCCGCGCTCGCGATGCACAATCAAGTCCGGATTGCCGCAATTCAGTATGCGAAGCCGCTGGGTGCGCACATCCAATTGAAGAATCGTGATACAGGCGTAAA
>CAYXEY010000620.1:0-3548 GCA_964464105.1 uncultured Planctomycetaceae bacterium | reverse complement strand
GGCACGGTCATGCAGGGGATTTTTCGCTCCGATGTTCTTGGCTCGCCCTGGACGGGGCCGTTACTGCCCAACCGGAACATCTTTGCGCTGGCCGAAAGCCCGTGGGGGGATCTCTTTGCCGGCAACTACAACATCGCCCCCGGCAATGTCGCCGACGGCCATGCATGGCGATCTTCTAATGGCGGCGCCGATTGGACGTCGCTGGACAACGGACCGATTGCTGCGATGTTCAGCGGGTTTGTGTTTCCCGGGCCTCAGCAAATCATTTGTTCGACCGCTTGGGGCGTCAACAGCGTACGCACATCTCAGTCGAATGGCGATTTGTGGACGCCGCTGTCTCCAGGACCGGGAAATGAGTCATATTGTCTGACTCGGAATGCTCAAGGCGACCTCTTCACCGGATCAGAAGGACATGGGGTGAAGCGATTCTCGGCCGCGACTCAGACATGGACAGATCTAGGCCTCTCTGCATCGCAGCAATTCTCGATCGCCATCAACTCGCAGGGCCACGTTTATGTAGGCAATGATGGAAATATCAAGGGCGTCTATAAGTCCACATCGAATGGCGACGCGCTCGCGCCATTGAACAGCTTCCCGAGCAACTACGGCTACGTGATTCTGTGCCTTCCCAACGACGATCTGTATGTCGGTACGCGCGAAGCGGGAATTCAATACTCGCATGATGGCGGTATGACATGGTCAACTGTCAATTCAGGAATTCCGGTGTCGTCCTGCCAGGCCCTTGCGCTGGGTTCCGATGGCCACCTCTACGCCGGCGTCGCTGGATTTGGCGTTTACCGTTCAGCCAACCCGGTCATCGCGCCGCTGGCGGGCGACATTGACGGTGATGGCGATGTGGACTCATTCGATTTGTCGCTATTCGTTGATGTTCTACGCGGTGCGGAAGCCAGACCCATTCGAATCCTTCGCTCAGACCTGGACGGCGATGGCCGTGCTGACGGCAATGATATCTCGGGCTTTACAGCCGCCTACATTGCGTTCTGAAACCGGGGAGACCGATCCATGCGACGATACATCACATCCATCCTGGTGGGTCTTATTGCGGCTCCCGCCATTGCACAGCCGTGCGACCCGGCTGCGCCCCAGTTGTCTCTGTATGACCTGGGTATTGGATCCTACAAGACATTTCAGGGTGGTCTCTATTCCGGCGGGACTAATCAGCGCCCTGCGGCCCATGAGGCTGCCGGCACAGCGATCGCCCATGCGATCAGTACGCTGGATCTCGGTGGCAATCCATCTCCCATTGGGCGTATCGTGATGATCTCGATCGGTATCAGCAACATGACGCAGGAGTGGCGGGTCGGCGCAAACAACGACCCCAGTTCCTTTATACTTGCATTCACTAGCAAGGCCCAGGCTCTTCAGCAGCAGGGCGTCGTTAATCCCGCCGTA
The DNA here is from genome assembly GCA_964464105.1 of uncultured Planctomycetaceae bacterium. Classification (GTDB taxonomy): domain Bacteria; phylum Planctomycetota; class Phycisphaerae; order UBA1845; family UTPLA1; genus CAYXEY01. The sequence goes on along the minus strand of CAYXEY010000620.1, from coordinate 2,135 downwards.
CTGGTTGTCGACGGCGCCCAGGGTGGGCAGGACGCCAGCAATTGGGGGGCGAATCCGCCGAACATCGCCGTCGCGCCGTGGAGCGTGGTGCTGAGCCGACTGACCGGCCCGCAATACAACTCGAATCCCCTCCAGGTTCAGATCGCTTGCGTCAAAGCGGCAACACTTGGGCCGACCACCTGCATTGCGCCGGATGGAAGCACGCTCGGCGATGCCGGCACGCTGGCTCAGAACTTCGCAAATATTGCCCGGAATCTCAAAAACGTCTTTCCGAACATCAAGCTGGTGTACTTCGTTAGTCGCTCGTACGGAGGCTATGCCACGGGCGGCAATCGGGAGCCCTTCGCATACGAGCAGGGCTTTGGCATCAAGTGGGCGATCGACTCGCAAATTCAAGCGAGCGGCATTTTTGGCAATCTAAACTACGCAGGCGGTAGTGCTGTCGCGCCTTGGATGAGTTGGGGCGCCTACCTGTGGTCGAACGGTACGACGCCCAATGGCATGGGGATCACGTGGAGTGTCAACGATTTTGTCTCCGATCATATTCACCCATCCGCAAGCGGCGTGGACAAGGCTGCGGATGCCATGCTCAACCACTTCCTCACGGACACCACGACACGCCCCTGGTTCGGGTGGCAATGCCTTCGCGGCGATGTAAACGGCGACGGTCAGTACAGCGGAAGTGACATTGCCGCCTTTGTCAATGTATTGAACGATCCAACGGCTGTATCGGTGACGATGCAATGCCGGGCGGATGCGAATAACAATGGCGTCATCGATGCAGGCGACGCCAGTTCACTCGTAACGGCGATCCTAAGCGCGCCATGATTGAAATCCGCGAGAGACTTTTCATGTCCTACCTCTCCCTGGACTGGCGATCCCTGATACGGGCTGCTGTAGAATAATGCTGATTGTGAAAGGCCTGTATCCCAGAGCAGGTGGCTTGGAAATTACGAACGCCGATCGGGATTACGCGGGAAGGGGCCATCCGAGAATTGACTCCCGTTTACTTTCTCTCAACCATCCTGTTGTTCGGCAGCAATACGCATCCACGCCTGGCTTCCGGCAACTTCACTGCTTGCAATTCAATGACGTGTTTTTCAGCGGCATCGGTCGGCTGCTTTCCAGTGTAACCTTGATCCATATGTGCCAACTCGACCGACCGGTCACTCGGTTGCTGTGCATCACGCGCCATCCCGCCCACCTGCACTCGATCCTGCTCATCCGCAGGGGGGTATCCGATGCGCCAGAAGAGGGCAGAGCGTGTCAACAACGTTGTGACAGTCGTGCAATCATTTAGACCGAGAATCCTGCGGACATCGGCCTCGATCAGTGGGTGTTCGGCTAAGCGGGCATCCGCATTCTGCGAGGCCTGACTCAACAAGTCGAGCAGTCGAGAGTCCCTACCACTGCGATCCGGATCGACAGTGGCGAGTGCTTCTTTATGAAATTGGGTCACGGCCTCGGACTCAGCCAGCACTTCTCGCTCGGCATCAAGAGGCGTAACGGCCCTGTGGTGCTCACGGGCCATCGCGTCGCGCTCGTGCGAGGCCGCCACGAATCCATAGATCGCGAGCGTCAGACCGGGCAAGACAGCGAGGGTGATTCGGGCGGTCATCACGACGGCCGTGCGAATGCGACTCACCAGCTTTTGAATTCGGAGCGCCTTGCCGGGCGGAGTCGCATCGACGGTCGGATCGAATAGATATCGCCGAACGTCTTCAGTCAGCGCGCTCGGCGACCGGTTGCGCCATGGGTACGCCCAACCCGGCCGCTCCGAATGGGGAATCCAGCGCCGGTTTCTGCAATGGCGCCGTCGGCTCGTCATGGGCCCGCAGCGAGGCACCCTGAATATCCCATGAGCCGGGGATGTTGATGACCCGGAAACATGGCCCGCGATAAACGTGGTTCGTTTGTCAATCTGCCTGGATTCAGGAGTGTGCGCTCAAAACTTGCGGTACGAGGTCTAAATTATCACACGCCTGAGGCCCGAGACGTTCTTGCTGTCGTCGATGAAACGAGGGCGAGGCAATTGTAATGTGGTAGTACTACCACATCGTGCGATAAAACGCGTCAAAATGCGACGATTTGCGAAAATGAGGATTCTCGACAGGCCGCTGTCAACACAGGCTTTT
>CAYXEY010000619.1:0-3578 GCA_964464105.1 uncultured Planctomycetaceae bacterium | reverse complement strand
TACGTGGCCTTCACCGGTACACCGCTGGTGAAGAAGGTAAAGGCCGCCAACAAGTTCGGCCCGATCGTGCATGCCTACACGATGCAACGTGCAGTCGAAGACGGCACGGTTTCGCCGCTGTTGTACGAAGAGCGGGTGCCGGAACTGACGATCAACGACGACGCGGTGAACCGCTGGTTCGACAAGATCACGGCCGGCCTGTCGGACGCGCAGAGCGCAGACCTGAAGAAGAAGTTCGCCAACAAGCAGGCCATTTACGGTGCGGCCAACCGCATCGAACTGATTGCCTGGGACATTGCCACGCACTTCAACGAGAACATCAAGAAACTGTGCCTGGGGCTGAAAGGGCAAGTGGCGACGGGCAGCAAGCTGGATGCGATCCGCTACAAGCAATACCTGGACGACACCGGGCTGGTGAGCAGCGCCATCGTCATCTCCGCGCCGGACAGCCGCGAAGGCAACACCGACGTGGACGAAAGCAAGCTGCCCGAGGTACAGAAGTGGTGGAACGCGAACGTGGGCCACCAACAGGACGCCTACGAGCGCGCGGTGTTGGAGGGCTTTGCCGGCGACGGCGATCCGGACCTGCTAATCGTCGTGGACCGCTTGCTGACCGGCTTTGACGAGCCACGCAACACGGTGCTCTACATCGACAAGCCGCTGAAGGAACACAACCTGATCCAGGCCATCGCGCGGGTGAACCGCCTGCATGAGGCCAAGCGCTACGGCGTGCTGGTGGATTACCGCGGCATTCTCAAAGAGCTGGATACCGCTGTGCGCGCCTATCAGGACCTGGAGGCCCGCACGCAAGGCGGTTACGAACTGGCAGATATCGAGGGCCTTTATCACCAGTTCAGCACGGAGTACAAGCGGCTGCCCGGCTTGCACGAGGCGCTATGGGCCTTCTTTGCCGAGGTAAAAAACCGGCAGGACCTGGAGCAGTACCGCCATGTGCTGATGCCTCGTTATGCCGAGGATGACGATGGCCAGAGTTACGACACCCGCCAGAAGGTGCGCGAAGACTTCTACGACGCACTGACCCAATTCGGCTTGTGCCTGCAAACTGCCTTGTCGTCACGAAGCTTCTTCGAGGATCACAGTTTTTCCGAGGCCGACGTGGCCCGGTACAAGGAAGACCTCCAGTTCTTCTCCAGCCTGCGCAAGATCGCGCGTCAGGACGCGATGGAGACGGTGGACTACAGCGTGTATGAAGACCAGATCCGTCGCATGGTGGATAAGCAGGTCATCGGCCAGGAGGTGCGCGAGCCCGAGGGCGTGTATCTCGTGCACAAACTCGGCGCGGCTGACGAGCCTGAGCAATGGAGCGAGGAGAAGACCCGCAACGAAACCGACCTCATCCGCACCCGGTTGAAGAAGACCATTGAGCAGGATCTTGCCAGCGACCCCTATGCCCAAACGGTCTTCGCCGAGTTGCTGAAGCAGGCGATTGCCGAAGCCGAAGCAATGTTCGACCATCCGCTCAAACAGTACGCGCTCTTCAAGAAGTTCGAGGGACAAGTCGAGCAGCGCGATCTGGCGGGTGTGCCCGACGCATTTGGCGACAACGCGCACGCGCGGGCCTACTTCGGCATTTGCCGCCTGGTACTGGGGGAAGCGGAATTTGCGGCGAGCGATGCATCGAAATTGGTGAACGAATCCATGGCCATCGACACGGTGGTACGCGATGCGGTGGCCGAGAACTCCCTCAACCCGCAAAACATCGAGGCCGCTATTCGCAAAACCCTGCTGCCACGCCTGTTTGCACTGATGGGACTGGAGCGGGCCAAGGAAGCCATCGAGCAAGTGATCCAAGTGACGCGCATCGGCCTGTCGCGAGGAAACTACTGAGGTGCAACGGACGATTCCCTACGGCGACGCGAAGATCGCCTTCACGATCTGCTTTGTGCCGCGCCCGCAGCGGCGGGTGACGATTCATGTGATGCCGGATGGCGCGGTGCGCGTCGACGCGCCCGAGGAGACCGAGCTACATGACGTGATGACAGCTGTACGCAAGCGCGCCCGATGGGTTTGGCTGCAGCTTGAAAGTCAGCGCGAACGCAAGCGGCATGTGCTTCCGCGCGAATATGTGAGCGGAGAAAGCCACTTCTACCTCGGCCGCCGCTACATGTTGAAGGTGAATGTTGAACCGACGGCCGAGCCGGGCGTGAAGCTCTTGCGCGGGCGGCTGGAAGTGACGACGCCGACGCGCGAGGCCCCGACGATCCGTCGACTACTCGAAACCTGGTATCGCGGCCGTGGGCAGGACGTGTTCGCGCGGATCATCAGCGAATGCGCGACGAGGGCGACCTGGCTGGAGCAGCAGCCACCCTGGCGCCTACTGAACATGCGTACGCAGTGGGGTAGCTGTTCGCCCAAAGGGGAACTCCTGCTCAACCCACAACTGGTCAAGGCTCCCCGTGCATGCGTCGAGTACGTCGTAATCCACGAACTGTGCCACCTGAAAGAGCACAACCACAGCGCGAACTTCTACCGCTTGCTCGAAGCCTTGTTGCCAAACTGGGAAACGAGAAAGACGGAGCTGGACGACATGGCCGAGCTTCTGTTGAATCGGTGACGTGAAGCGGTGGCGAAGTGTCGCTACCGACCGCTGCCCCAGCGAGCGACACTCAAGCCCATCGCATCGAGCAATGCGACGGGCCGACACTGGGAGATTATCGACGGCTGTTCTTCATTGCGCTGAACAACTCATGCGCCATTCTTCGCGCTGCGCGATCCTCGGGAGGGCTTAGCGGCGTCAGTTGCAGCCCCTCGTCACCGGCCACGTAAAGCGGCCCCCCCTGGTCGTCGTCATAGTCCTGCCCATCGTAGAGGCCTCCATCATGGTAGGCCCGCAGTGAGGATCTTGTCAGGTCAGTTCCCATCCGCTTGGCGACGTACTGCCACATCCAGGCCTCTCGGAGGTCGGTTTCCACTGCCCTCTCTGCAAGTTGCCGGATCGCATCGACGTCTCCCGACTCCGCCAAGGTCCGAAGTGCCCACGCATCGCCATAATCACCGAGTTCCTGAAGTGCGCTGGATGAACCCTCTTCAGCCGCAACACGCAACCATCTACGCTGCGCGTCTCGATCGCCCAGCCTGGCGGCAACCTTGGCCATCCGCTTTGCATCCGCGACACCTTGGCATGCCTCGGCAATCGCAAAGAACTGCGGATCGCGAAAGACTTCCGCAAACTCCAACGCCGCAGCGCGCACCCCATTCGTCGCAGCGTGCCGGAGATGATGGACGTACTTCTCGAATCGTGGCTTGTTCCGGATGTACTCGTCAGCCCATCGCTGTTCAATCGCGGTGAGCTTTCGTCCCTTGAGCGATTCTTCGTAAAGGTAGCTGTTCGGAAGCTCGCAGCGGTTCACCGCAGCCAATGCGAAATGCGACAATCCATCATTCCAGGCAGCAGCCCGCTCCAGACCGTCGATCAAGAGGGTCGATGCGTGCAGGCTGCTTAGCTGTATTAAGCCTGAATACTCGGATCGTTCTTCAGCCCTATCATCAGAATCGATTTCATCTTCCCAGTCGTCGATGTCGTCCTCATCCTCGTCTTCATCGACCGACGTTGAAGC
>CAYXEY010000618.1:0-3605 GCA_964464105.1 uncultured Planctomycetaceae bacterium | reverse complement strand
GGCATTGCGGTACTTCTCCAACGATCGCGCTGTCCGGCCGGTTCCCGCTGACAGCCCCTTCCGACCCGATTCGCAGCGCGGTCGCATCGCCTCGATCGGCGACTGGTCGATCGAGATGCTGTACGCCGTGCCCGAGGGCGCATTTCACATTTACACCTTGGATAACGATCAGAACACGCCGTTTGCAATCGGCGAGACCGCGCTCGACGTATCGATTCAGCCCGGCAAGGAAGGCCCCAATCGTCCGATGCGCCTGCCCGCCCGGCCGCAATCCGGCGACAAACCCGGGCATTCGTCGAGATTCTCGTTTGCCGATCCGCAGTTTTCCGGCTTTGCGACCTTCAATGCGGACATTCGCATCGGCGCCGGCGCGGCCATGAAGCGCGTGATCTTCGAGTTTCCTCGCGTGACCATTCCCGCGCCGACTTCGCGACCCGCCGAAATAACCCGGCGCGGATGCGCCAATTTGTGCCCCGGCATCGAGTTGCAAAGCCCGACGACTGACAAGTGCCCGCGCTGCGTTGGAAAACTCATGCCGCTGACCGGCGACACCGTGCCCGGGCTTTACATGATCGGCGCGCACGGCGGCACGCTCGTCGCCTACGGCGGGCTGGGCGAGCGCTTCGAGGCGCTGATCACGCCGGAAAAAGAGCTGCGCGTCTATATCACCAATGAGCGATTCGAAACTCTTCCGGTGAAGAAGCTGACCGGCAGCGCGTTTTTCTCCGCCGATGAGCGGTTTCAGGATTCAGTGATCGAGATACAGGCTCGCAAAAGTTCGGACGATCGCTACCTCTCGGTGACCCTGCCGCCGACGGTCATGCTGCCGGTGCACGTTCGATGGGCCTACAACTTCAACGAGGGCGAGGGCGGAACGCATTTAGACATTTTACTGGACGAAGCCGTGCCGGTGCCGCAGGCGAGCAGTCAACCGGCGGCGTCGCAGCCCAGCTCGGCCACCGCGACTTCTCAGCCTTCGATTCCTTTACCTGTCGCAACGACACAACCGGGCTGAATGAAGCTCAACACTGATCGGAATCGGATCATTCTGCCACAAGATGCGCAGGTAGAAACCCGCTCGGCTTCTGACCGCTCAGCGCATCCAGGCCGAGCATGATCGTGATTTCTTGCCTGAGCTTGTCGAGACCGGTGCCACTGCGCGCAGAGATGGCGACGGCGCCGCGAAGCGCTGTCATCGTTTGAGCCAGTCCTTCGGCAGACATCGCGTCTGACTTGTTGATAACCACTACTGCGGGAAACGAAAAGACAACTTTGTACATCAGCTCGTTGACGATTCGCAGATTCTCGTCGGCGTCACGTGTGCCATCGAGCACGACAATCGTCGCATCAGCCGCGGCTGCCTGTTCCTTTCCCCGCCGAATGGCCTCCGCCTCGATCTCGTCCGTCGTCTCGCGAATCCCCGCCGTGTCGGTCAGCGTGATGGGCCAGCCGTCAACGAGTGCCGTCTCGGACACCCAGTCGCGCGTGGTGCCCGGCATATCAGCAACGATAATGCGATCGCGGCCGATGAGCGCGTTGGCCAGCGTGCTCTTGCCGGCGTTGGGCGGGCCGACGATGGCGACGCGCATGCCCGCGACGAGTCTGATCGCGACGCGCGTGCGCGCCTCATAAGCCTGTCGCTCGTCAGGCGAAAGCAAGCGAGCACGGTCAAGATACGCTGGGAGCAGCGCCCGTTGCGCGAGCAGAAATTGCGTCAATCGTCGCGATTCACAGGCCAGCAGTGCCCGATCGACATCGGCCTCGATGGGTTGATTGGCCCCTCGAGAGGGCAATTCTTCGGCGCGAGTAATGGTCACGCGGTGTTCTTGCAGCAATTCCAGCATGCGACGCGTCACGCCCAGACCGCCGTGCACCGACAACTCGATGTCATCAAGCCCCCCGTCGATCCTTCGCACCACGAGGGCCTCGTCCACCGTCTCATCGCCGTCGACAATCGATATCAACGTGGGTCGGTTGGGCGTCAACTCCCAGTTGAGACCGCCCTTTGCGGGTCGAAACGAGTCTGCGATGGCGATCCACGCGTTCATCCCCACGACGCGAATGACCGCAATGGCCCCCGGCGCCGGCGCGGTGAGCAGCGCCGCGCGAATGGAGTCGTCCGCGTTCATTCCTGCTCTTCATCTTCAAACGGGGTGAAGTGCTTTCGATGGGCCAGGGCGATGCCGCGAATGCACAGGTCCGGCACGACATTGTCGATGAACTCGCACTGCGAGCGGATCAGGTCCGCCCCGCCACCGGTGACGACGAGCTGCGGCCACGACCCCAGCTCGGTCGCATAACGCTCGACGATCTCGCGCAAAGCGCCGACCACGCCGTTGACCACACCGATGCGAATGGCCTCTTCGGTCGTGTCGCCGAAAACCCTGGTCGATGGCTCGATCGCGATCTGCGGCAACGCATCGGTGCCCTCGTGAAGCGATTTCGCCTGCAGAAAGAGCCCCGGCAGGATGGCACCGCCCATGAACACGCCTTCGTCGTTGACGCAGTCGATCGTAACGGCCGTGCCGAAGCTCGCCACCACGCAGGATTTCTTCAGCACGTCGAACGCGGCGGCCGCCGCACAGACCCGATCGATGCCTACGCGCTCAGGATGCTCCGTCGCCAGCGGCATCGGCCGGTGAATCTCTTCGCCCACCACCCGAATCTCGGTGTTGAGCTTTTGCGCAAGCATGTCACGCACATTGGCCAGCGTCGGACGCACCACCGACCCGATGACCACGCACCGCTCATAGTCCTCCGGCAAGGCCGCCCACGCAGCGTCGGCCGTCTCGCCAATCCCCGCGAGGTCCGTTGGCTCAAAGCGCAGATTCGTGTGGATCTTTCCGCGAATGAGCGTCGCGATGGAGACATGCGAATTGCCGATCTCCAGGATCAGCAAATTCGCATTGGCCAGGCGGGATTGATCAAGTTCGGGGAGCAAGATTTTTCTCCAGCAGCGACTTGGGCTTTCAACCCTATTAAAGCAGAGATTTGTCCACCGCGACACCCGGCATTCAACACCCAAACCGTCGCAATTAGTCCTTAACTTGTTTGTGCGTCACAGGTTGTGCTGCCGTGAAACTACAGAAGCAAGGGGCAGGAATACAAGTTCACCATGTCGGCAAAAAACCTGATGCAAGGAATTCAAACCGACCTGACATTGGTTTTCGTGGTTTCGATTTCGCCGAAATGTGTGTTTGTGAAATTCGACAGAGGTAATTGACTGCCCCAACTCGAAACCGGTACGCTCTGACCATTCGCCCAGGACACTTCACTGCGAGGAGAAAGCAATCATGTTGAAGCTTCGATTCACTGCTCTAGTCGCCATCGTGGCGCTTCTGGCCATCTCGACGTCGTCCCGCGCCACGATCCTGAGCTACTCTGCCATTCTGTCCGGACCGGCGGAGTCGCCTCCGAATGCATCTCCTGGAACTGGAATCGCACTTGTGGATTACGATGATGTGGCCAAGACCCTCACCATGCATGTGGAATTCCAAGGACTGGTCGGCAGCACTACTGTCTCGCACATACATGGCCCCACAGTCAACCCGGGCCTGCTGACCGCGCCAGTCATGACCACCAGCCCCACAGTCGTCGGATTTCCG
>CAYXEY010000617.1:2158-3607 GCA_964464105.1 uncultured Planctomycetaceae bacterium | reverse complement strand
TCGATCTCATTGGGCATCGCCGGCTTAATGTACTTGCAGGCCGGGCAGGGTTTCGGCAACGGCGGTTCCTTCTCGCGGCCGATGCCGGGCTTCTGCGGCTTGCCGTCATTCAGGACCAGCGGAAGATCGTCGGTCGGGAAGCCAAGGCGCTTGACCGATCCGCTGTGGTCGAGCACCAGCGCCTGTTTCTTGCCAGGGAAAGTACGCAGGACGCGGCCGACCATCTGCAGGTAGCGGATCCGGCTCTTCGTCGGCCTGGCGAGGATCAGCGTCCGGCACGCCGGGAAGTCCCATCCTTCGGCAAGAATGCCCACGTTCGAGATTACTGTCGTCTCGCCGCTGGCGATGCGGGCCAGGATCGCCTTGCGCTCTCCGTCATCGGTGTAGCAGTCCAGGTGCTCTGCCGAGACGCCCGCTGCCCGGAATTGCTCAACGATATGCTTCGAGTGCGCGATGTTCGTGGCGAACACTACGGTCGGCGTACCGGATGCCAGCTTGAACCAGTGCGACACGATATCGCCGATCAGGTGCGGCTTGTCGACGGCCTCACCGAGTGAGACTTCGTTGTAATCAACCTCCCCGAAGGCGTTGCGCGTCGATTTCACGCCGGATAGATCAGGCTCGGCCGGAGCGTAGAAGTCCGCATCGACCAGGAAATCCTGCTCGATCAGTTCGCCGATGTGGGCTGCGACGATCAATTCCTCGAAGAGCGCCCCGCCGCCAAGCTCGGGGTACTTCTTCCCCAAGCCGATAGAGAACGGCGTCGCAGACAGGCCGATGATGTGTCGCCCGGAATTGCTGAACACGACTTGCCGGAAGTTCTTGGATCCGGCTACGGCATGCGCCTCATCGATCAGGATCAGATCGCAATCCGGAAAGCCGCGTCGGGCTACCGTATCGATGCTTCCGATCAGGACTGACTCGTGCGTGTCCCGCGTGTTCGCGGACTGGATGATGCCGTGCTCGATTCCCGATGCGTAGAACCTGCGGCTTGCCTGCTCGACCAGGTGAATGCGGTTCGCCAGGAAGATGACACGCGTCCCTTTTGCCAGTACCGCCTTGACGATGGCGATGGCAATCTCTGTCTTGCCGCTGCCGGTCGGGCTGTACAGGATGACGCGCATGAGCCTGGCCAGAGAGGAACGCAGGGACGTGACGGCCGTTTCTTGATATGGGTAGAGCTTCATCACTCGCCCCTCCCGGCCATGGCCACGAATCGGCGGTGCGGGATTTTCGGCGCGTCGGCGGAATCACCCCCCTCTATCTCCGTAGTAGACGTAGGAGGATCATCCCTATGGCTAGGGGGTTTTGACGTACTTACTGCTGACTGCTTACTGCTTACTGATTCGGGGAAGGCTTTGGCGAAGGCTTCCCGGAAGGCTTTGGCGAAGGCTTCGTTTAAGCCTTCCGCGTAGGCCATGAGGCCAGCAACGGCAAGGGTTTTCAGGT
>CAYXEY010000617.1:0-2148 GCA_964464105.1 uncultured Planctomycetaceae bacterium | reverse complement strand
TTGCACTCGGGGATGAATTCAACCTGCGAAACCCAGTTCCGAATAACGTTCGGTGACTCTGCCGACTGGTACTTGAGGAAGTTCGGGAGCCAGATACAGGATGCGGACTGGTCATACTCCGCGAGACCTTTCGACAAGACTTCCCCGAAGGCTTCCCGGAAGGCTTCTGGTGTCGCCTTGAGCTCAGCGGACAGCCCTTCCGGTGTCGCCCGCATGGCCCCCAGCATCGTCATGCCTGGATGCGTTATCAGCAGCATGAAGGCGAGCTTGCCCAGGTGCGACAGGCTGTTGAACTTGGCATCGTTCCAAATTCGCACATCGACCTTGCGATAGTGGGCCATCAAGCACCCCCAATCTGCCCGAGGGCTTGCAAGCGGATCGAATCGGCGCGGCGCTGTGCGATGGTCGGACAATGCGGGGTAATCTGCTGACTGTCCGATCCCCTTTGGACTGCCGTTTCTCCCAGCGCCTGGCCCCCACAGCCAGGCGTTTTCATGTCAAAGGGACGGAGCATGGTCGGCATCCTGCTCAAGGAAGTTGCGAACATCCCCAACCTTCCAAGCATTGATCCGTCCGCTCGGCAGTTTTCGAGGTGCCGGGAATGTGCCGGAGCGAACCCAGCGCCACAGCGTCACGCGCGTGATATCGCCGACCAGTGCGCATACAGCTGCGCCGCCGATCAGAGCCTGGTCTGGCAGTTGGTTAAACTTTGAAATGGAATCCGGAACAGTTCCGGCTTTTGTATTGCTAGCAGCCTCTCTGGCGGCCGTCGAGTGCATGGTTCGCATGGATAACTCCGAAGCAGTTATCCCTGTGCAATCTGGCCCTGGGAGAATGCGGGCCTTCTTAGCGCCAGCTTGGCATTACGCCAAACTTATCTCACGTCCGTACTACGCCACTCACTGAAAGCTGGCATCGTCATGAGCATGCATCGCCACATCCAAGCCTACTGGCCAGTCTGTTCGTTATGCTTGCGTCGCGCGAAACATTTGCGATTAAACATGAAGCACAGACATTAAACACATTTGTACAGACTATTGCAACTCGCGCCATGCATCGCCGTTTTCTATCGACACTAGAGGCATGCAAGCAGGTATTCTCAAACCTTGCGCGAACCGCTCCCGTCCCACCAGTGGCCCACCATGAATTCATTGATTGAAGAATCCCGCTGTCCATGGTGCATTGGAGACGATTTGTATATTTCCTATCACGACAAGGAGTGGGGCGTGCCCTGCCACGACGAGCGCACCCTGTTCGAATTCCTGATCCTCGAAGGCGCGCAGGCCGGGCTGTCGTGGATCACGATCCTGAGGAAACGCGAGAATTACCGCCGCGCTTTCGACGACTTCGATGCGGAACGGATTGCTCGCTACGGAGACAAGGATGTCGCCCGCCTGCTCGGCGATGCCGGCATCGTCAGGAACCGCCTGAAGATCGCTGCCGCCATCGACAATGCCCGCGCCATGCTGGCGCTCCGCGATGCAGGCGGAAGCTTGAACGACCTGTTCTGGCAAGCCGTCGATGGGAAGCCGGTGATCAACCGCTGGAAGACGCTCGCCGAGGTGCCGGTTTTCACGCCGACGGCCGAGGCGCTATCGAAGGAATTGAAGCGCCGCGGCTTCCGTTTCGTCGGCCCGACGGTGATCTATTCGCACATGCAGGCGACAGGTATGGTCAACGACCACCTCGTCACCTGCCCGCGTCACAAAGCCGTTACAGCTTGCTGAACGCCAACTGGCCGGCTTTCGCATCGACGCGAATCCGGTCCTTCGCCCCGAACTTGCCTTCCAGAATCGCCTTCGCCAGCGGATTCTCGATGCGCTCCTGAATCGCCCGCTTGAGCGGCCGCGCGCCGAATACCGGATCGAAGCCCGCCTCGGCGATACTCGCCAGCGCCGCGTCGGTAACGTCGAGCGCCATCTCCAGCCGCGCCAGCCGCTTCTCCAGATACTGCAACTGGATGCGCGCGATGCCGGCAATGTGCTTCTGGTCAAGCGCATGGAAGACGACAATCTCGTCGATGCGGTTCACGAACTCCGGCCGGAAATGCGTCTTAACCTCTCCCATCACCGCCAGCTTGACGACCTGATAATCATCGCCGGACATCTGCTGGATCATCTGCGAGCCGAGGTTCGAGGTCATGACGAT
>CAYXEY010000616.1:379-3612 GCA_964464105.1 uncultured Planctomycetaceae bacterium | reverse complement strand
CGAGTGTAGGGCAACGGAATACGTGAGGCGGTCGACTACGCCAAAGACGCGCAGTACAGAACCGAATAGATTGAAGGATAAGAAACTCATGACGATTCAGCCCAAGACACACTTCGAACAAGCCATCGCCGATGGCCACCTGCACTTGGATCAGGCCGGGCGATTCGATAAAATTCAGTATGTCGCCGCAAGTCGTAGCGAACGATGGTCCGATCCCGAGGAAAAGGTTCGCGCCGAGTTTTATGCCGAGTTGATTTACCGCTATGGATACTCACCTGACCGGATCGGCGTCGAAATCACAGTGCCCGACAGATCTCCGAACGACTACGCCGACCTGGTCGTGTTCAAGGATGACGAGCGCAAGCGCCCCTTCGCGGTCATCGAGTGCAAGAAGGAGGCAATCAGCGACGCCGAGTTTGCCCAGGCAGTCGAACAGGCTTGGGGTAATGGCAACGCCGCCAAGTTTCGCGCCGCCTACGTCGGTGTGGTCGCCGGCGCGACGCGCCGGTTTCTCGACTGTGACGATAAGAAATTCGGCGCCCTGGAGCGTGACAAGAACGTAATCGCCGACCTGCCCATCAACTACGGCAAGCCACCCGAATATAAATACCGCAAAGGCGTCAGCAACGAGTGGCTGGACATCAAGCCCGTCAGTAAGGGCGAACTGATTGCCGCGATCAAGAAGTGCCACCAAACGCTTTGGGGCGGCGGGCGTCTGTCGCCTCCGGCAGCCTTTGGCGAGTTTTGCAAGATCATCTTCGTCAAGGTTCGCGACGAGAAGGCCCCGCGCAAGAAGGGCGAGCCTTACGAGTTTCAGATCAAAACCGACGAGTCGGCCCAGGCGCTGGCGGGGCGCATCAAGGCCATGTACGCGGAGGAAATGAAGCGCGAGCCCGATGTTTTCAAGGAGCCGATTAAAGTCGATGACGGCACGCTCAAGATGTGCGTCTCCCACCTGGAGGCAATCAATTTCAACAAAACCGATCTCGACACCAAGGGCGTCGCCTTCGAGCAGTTCCTTGACGGCTTTTTCAAGGGTGACTTCGGCCAATACTTCACGCCGCGCGAGATCATTCAGTTTGCGGTGGAGATGCTCAAGCCGACGGCCGACGACTACGTGCTCGATCCCGCGTGCGGCTCGGGCGGATTCCTCCTATACGCGATGGACTATGTACGCCACGCGGCCGAGAAGCTCTACGACGCAGATGAAGAGACCGCCCGATTCAGACACTGGCATGACTTCGCCAAGGACCGGTTGTTTGGCCTGGAGATCAACGACGAGATCAGCCGCGTCGCCAAGATGAACATGATTCTCCACGACGACGGGCACACCAACATCGTGGGCTTCGATGCACTGGATCGGTTCGACAAGCTCAAGGATCAGAAGAAAAAACTCGCCCCCGATAGCTTCGATCTCATTCTCACCAATCCACCCTTCGGCGCGATGGTGAAAGAGACCGAGAAGGGCAAGGCGTACATGGAAGGCTGGGAACTGCTCCGGTACATTGGCAAGGGCGAGCAGAGCGAGGGCAGCGCTGGCGATATGGCCGGCGACTTCAAGGCAGGCAAGAAGTCCGTCAAGAAGCGCACATCGATCAAAACCGAAATCCTCTTCTGCGAGCGCGTTTGGCACTTCCTGAAGCCCGGCACGGGTCGCGCGGCAATCGTGCTGCCCGACGGTATTTTGACCAACTCGTCGTTGCAGGGCGTGCGGGATTGGCTTCTGGCGCGGTTCCAAATTCTGGCCGTGGTTTCACTCCCGCAGGAAGCATTTCAGCACTCGGGCGCGGGCGTGAAGGCGAGCGTTGTTTTCGTCCGCAAGCGTGCGGACTCTGAAATGCCGGACGACGACGAGGCGATCTTCATGGCTGCTCCGGCCAACATCGGCTACGATGCCACTGGCCGCAAGACTGCGCGGGTGACGGTCAAGAGTGAGAACGGAAAGAAGAAAGTCGAGATCCACGCGACCGACTTGTTTGAAACTGAAATGATGTTTGAAAAGGCCCCAATGGCCGGCACCAGCGCGGAAGAATGGCAGGAGCGTTCCCGCCGCGTGCTGCCCAACACGGGTTTGCTCGGCCAGTACCGGACCTTCGAGAGGAAACCCGAACCTTTTTTCGTCTAAGCCCCGCCGAACGGGCCGCACACTGCGGCTGCTTTGCTATTCGACGGGGCGATAACAGATCGAGGCTCGATCCCCACTTCCATTCGCCCGAGTTTGTAGCCCTTGTGCGTCGTGTCGCGGCACGTAGCCACGACAATTTGTGCCGCCTTGTGAGCCAATCCGCCGAGATGTGGGACCGTCGCGCGCCGCCCGATGCAAAAAGCGATGAGATTCGATACCTTGAAATCGGGGCGGTCGGTCTTCAGAGCGACACGTATGTGCTGAAGCGAGTCCCAATCGCTGACGCACCCAGTCGCGCCCGAATGGTCCTCCGTGCTGGCGATCTGGTTGTTTCGACAACGCGGCCCCATCGTGGTGCAATCGCCAGAATCCGTAACGGGGACGCAGGCGCGGTCGCATCTACGGGCTTCGCGGTTCTCCGAAACCCGAACATGGAGAGGGTCAGCAGAGACTTTTTGCTCGCGGCGTTGCTGTCCGACTGCGTCCTGACGCAGATGCTTCAGCATAGCAGCGGCGGTGCATATCCCGCGATTACTCCGAATGAGTTGGGCCGCGTTTACATCCCGACGCCTCTGCTCGATGTGCAAGCGCGTCTTGTCGCCGCCCTTGACACTGCCCGCGCCACGCGGCGGGAGAAGCTCGCGCAGGCCGACGCGCTCCTTTTTGGCCTCGATGCTTTCGTCCTCGACGCCCTGGGCCTCACTTTGCCGTCAGAAGTGGCTCGCAGCAGCTACGCGGTGCGGCTCCGCGATGCACGCGAGCGTTTCGACCCGGATTACAACAGTCCTCGCTTCCGCGCGCTTCGCAATAAGATAGAGCGCGGGAAGCATCCGGCGCAGTCCGTCGGTTCGCTCTTTGACCCCATCGTTTCCGGCTTCGCGGCGGGCAGCGACGATCAAACCGATGACTTGGTCTTGGGCATTCCGCACATTCGCCCGCTCAATATATCGAACACGGCTGAACTGCATTTCAGCGGCACTAAGATGGTGCCGCGTTCCGCCGTGGCGCAGGACGACTTCTTGAGGAAGGGCGAAGTCCTCTTCAATAACACCAACTCGACCGCGTGGGTCGGTAAGACAGTTGTCTTCGACGTATACCGTGACTGTGC
>CAYXEY010000616.1:0-364 GCA_964464105.1 uncultured Planctomycetaceae bacterium | reverse complement strand
TACGCGGCTCACGTTGATCAACAAGGAACATAGTCCTGACTTCTTCTCTGCGCTTTTCAACGCGCTTCGCGGGCTGGGCTTCTTCGGTTTGCTCGCAACCAATTTCAACAATCAGGCCGGTATCAATGTGGATACTCTCAAGGCAGTTCGCCTTCCTGTTCCCGACGCTAAAGTTCAGGGGAAGATCGCCGCCGAGGTCGGCCGCCGCCGTATCGAGGCGCGCCGTCTGCGCATAGATGCCCGCACCCTCTGGGACGAAGCCAAGCGCCGTTTCGAGGAGGAACTGCTTGGGCCGGAAACCAGCGCGGTAGAACCGAAGGCGGGTGTTGCCAAGGGACGGCGCAAGCAATGAGCAAGCTGCCCT
>CAYXEY010000615.1:1774-3625 GCA_964464105.1 uncultured Planctomycetaceae bacterium | reverse complement strand
TCCCAATCCACCAAGTGCACCGTGTCGTGCGGCCTGCCGGCGGCGATCTGCACCGGTACACCGTAGCGCAGCAGTTGGTAGGTGCGCAGGTTGGCCTGATAGAGGGTAATGCCTGTCGCGTCCGCGGCGGCTAGCAGCTTCTGCACGGCGGCGGAAATGTGCGCTTGCGAATAACCGCGTGCCTTCAAGTTGGCGCGGAGGAAGTCCGCCTCGATGCAGCGGTTATTCTCCCGCTTGTTCCACTCGCCGAGGTAATCGTAGCCAAGGCAATCGGGCCGGGCCTTGTCCGTGAACAAGGCGATGATGCGGTTCTGCGTCTTGCGTTCGGAGCGAGGTTGCTCAGACATAGCGAAGTGGTAGGTATGTTTTAAGTGCCGTCTTCATTCTCGTCCTCATTCACTTTGATGTGTACGGTTGCCGTCCCTTCAGTTTTCCACCGCTGGTTGATCCACGTTACAAGCTCGGCCCGCCGTTCCAGCAGTTCCTTCTTCGTCCAGTCCTTGTATCGCGAAATCCGCCGCTCCTGCTGAATTGGCGAGTCGCAATAGGACGGGCTGACGCCAGGTGAACCTTTCTTGCGGTCGAAGTCGAAATTCAGATAATCGGAGTTGTTCAACGTCAGAACAAGGTTCCCAATGTCGTGCAAGTACTCCTTCCGCTCGTCATCTGACCACGCACTCCGCCAATGTGAGTTGGCCTTGGGATTCTGAGGGAGAATGTGCTCGATGGTGGAGTCGCTCAGGTCCTCCCATGCAAGTTTTGGCTTCGCACCTTTGCCTTCATCGTTGAGCAGCTTTAGCTCAAATTCGTAGAGCGTGTAGCGGAGCAGGCGCCGCCCGCTATACCAGTCGTCGATCGGTGCGTTAGCGTCTACAAATTCACTTTCTTGATGGTAGTGGCGCGTCAGCTCGTGGATCCATGTAGTCACGTCGCCTATCTTCTGGCTGTCTTCCTTGATCTCCCATCCCCAGCGATGGAAATTGGATTTTCCCGCATTGCTGCGCCGACCACGATAAAGGAACACGCGGTAGGCGAAGCACTCCAGTGCCTTGAGCAGTGCCAAGTATTCTTGGGTCGCGATTTCACCGGTGCCCGTCCGCTTCCGGGTCGCTACAAGCAGTGGCAGAAAGTTCGCGATATTTCCGGTGTTGTGAATCTTCGTCAGCCAGCGGAGCTCTTCCGGCGATAACACGTTCGTGGGCGTCGGATTCACGATGGCAGCGTAGTGGCTGGAAACTTCGGAGAGCGCTTCGGTAAAGCTTTGCAGAAAGGCCCTTGTCTCTGGCTTCGTACGCTTCGAAAAGTCTCGGAACGGAATGAAGTCAGGACCTTTGAAGCCGTCGTAACCAGCCCAGTTGCCCGGCGAATGGTTGCAATGCAGTGTCCACGCCACCCGCAGACATTGGTCTTCGTCGCCGTCGCACTCGCCGAGGTTTTTGTAGGCGTCCTTCCAGCTCTTGTTGATGAGTCCGGCAAGAGCCTCGCGCTCGGCCTGCAGTGGCTCATTTCGTGAGACCCAGTGCATCAGGTAGTTTTTGAGCAACTCCAGCACCGAGAGGTCCTTGCCGCGCGAGTTCATCAGCTCGAACGTCATCCCAATCTCGCACTCCTCTTCGATGGTGTAGGAAGTGAATTGAAGCCTCTGCGTTATTGCGCGATGCAACTCCTTTAGATAGGCGACTCCCGCCCCCCCTTTCGCCGCCATTTGCTTCGCCAAGTGTGTTTGAAACTTTGCCGCTGAGCTCACCATCCGCTTCTCGTGGGGCAGGCTCGGCGTCGTGTTTGGACGGCCGGATTTGAGCAGGTCGAAAAACAGATTCGCCGTGTCATTGCCGGGCGTCAGTTTGCTCG
>CAYXEY010000615.1:0-1764 GCA_964464105.1 uncultured Planctomycetaceae bacterium | reverse complement strand
CCGAGAAGAGGAAATCCTCTTCGTCGCGCTGGTAGGCGGTTTCACCGGCTTGTTTCAGCGCCCGCAGGATGGCTGAGAGATACAGGCAAACAGTCGTAAGTCGTTGTTGCCCGTCTACGACATCTGCAACCGGCAGGATCTTGGTGCCGTAGCTCTTTTTCGGGGCGTTTTTCGGACAAAACGTGACGACCGTCCCGATGTAATGGTTGGCGATCGGCTCCTCCACAAGAGCATCCACGTCTTCGATGAATTCGCGAATTTGTTTGTCTTCCCAAGCATAGCCGCGCTGGTAGTCAGGAATCCGAAACAGGGTCATGACGAAGAGGGTGGAGAGGTCTTTTTTGTCCATAAAATCTATACCAATCTGGTCCTGCCGGTGAGCAGTTCCTGCATCATGGCCTGCTTGAGGTCGCGGGTCTTCTCCCGCCGCTGCTCCAACGCCGCCAGCTCCGCGTCCATGTCCGTCAGCACCTCGGCGATGACGGTTTGTTCGGCTGGGGTAGTGGGAGCTTGCATTGAAAACGCGGATACCTGTGTCGAGTTAGCGGACGTGAACGTGCTTCCCTGTTCCAGAACCTTCCATGAGGGTTCGGCAAATACGAGAGCGTGGAACAAAAAGTCGGCATCCTGTTTGGGCTGCAGCGAACACACACCACGGCCAAGACAGCATCGTTCTGATATACGGCCAACTGAGCCAACTGGGGCGCGAACTGTGAGCAATAGATCACCAGCATGACCTTCCTTCGTGAGTTGAGTTGTCCAAACACGGGCAATGGAACGACGGTCTTCGATGTCGGCATTGCCTTGAATCAGAGGAATACCTTCTCCGGTGCGGTTGTAATTTTTCGAGTCAGGCGATTGTCCCATCACGATTTCCGACAAGTCCTGCAGCCGCTTCACCTCCCACTCGCCGTGGAAGCCGGGGAGGCGGGTTTGGCCAGTGAGTAACTGCTGCATGGCGGCCTGTTTGAGGTCACGCTTCTTGGCAATGAGCCGGTCCAGCCCGCCCAGCAGCCCATCTACATCGCTCAACGCCGTCGCGATGGCGCGTTGCTCGGGTGGAGGTGGAACTGGCATCGGCACTTGCATGAACTTTTCGCGGGGAAGATGCGCGATGCTCGTTTGGGTCACATAGTTGGCGAGCAGACCGCAATCTGACCAACGCCGGAGGAATGCAGCCATGACGTGTGAATTAAAACCGCGTAGTGGGCGCAGGCGATGAAGCGCTTTTTGGTAATAGCATTCTTCAATAGGAGCTTCCCAAATCGCAGTGCGTCCAACTTCTCCTCCTTCGCACACGAGTAAGTCGCCCTTTTGCAAGCGAAACCTCTCAAGATCAGGTCGAGACATCGGCACGGTTGGAAGGTCGCTGACGTCGACGCGACCCCACTGGACTGCCCTGTTACCAAGATAAGGCTTAGGAACGCCCACATTTTTTTCCGCGTCGAGCATCTTGCCGAGTTTGATTTCATACTCACGTCCAACGGAAGACATCTCCCACTCCTCGGGGATGACGCCCACCTCGGTCTGTTTATAGCCAGGCTTCAGTTCCACTGCGCCCCCATTTTCTTGAGGTGTCTGTCCACGCGGGCGGCGAGCGTCGCCACTTCATCGGTAAGCTTCGGCAAAGGGGTGGCGTACCGTTCGGCGAGCTGGCGGATGCGGCCGGTGAGGGTTTGCGAGACGCGGTCGAGTTCGCCCTGCACGGCGGCGGCGATGGTGGCCAGCCATTTGTCGTCCACCACCAGCTGCTTGATTTCATCC
>CAYXEY010000614.1:0-3625 GCA_964464105.1 uncultured Planctomycetaceae bacterium | reverse complement strand
TCATGTCATTTAGGAAAAGTGCGGCGCCGCCCGAGGAGACGCCGGCCAGTTCGAGAGCGTAGGACTCGACGATTTCGAGCGCGGCGGAGGCAACCTGCAAACCGGCATGATCATTTGACCACCTGGTCAATGCACCGCGCCGGTTTGCATTCCATACAAAGGTGCCTGACGACGAGTAGGAGCGTACTGGCAGGGCGGCTTCATCGCGAAGAATTCGGTTTCGCCGTTGGCTCCGCCGATTTTGCCTTGGAGACCTTGAGCTTCCCGCCCAACTTGTCGCATGTGCCCTTCGGCACGAACTTCCACTCGTCTGGCTGGTTGTCCTTAGCTGCGAAACCAGCGCAGGCGTGCGTCGAGGTTCCGCAATCGTTTTGTCCCTTCTTGGCTACTCCGAAGCACTTCTCTTGCCCGTCTGCGGCTTCGGGTTCGTGGGCAATTACCATCGTGGTATTCAGTGCGATAACGCTTGCGATTGCGGATCGGATCAAGTTCTTCTTGGCACTCAAGCAAAGTCCCTCCTTTAGGTTCAATAGTTGTTCGACGTCTTGTCTCTCGGATACCAAACATCGCGTTCCTTGTGGTCAGATCGACCGGTGGCGAGAACGAAAGTCACGCATTGAGCTTCGCGAGCAAGGGGAGCAGCGTCTTCTCGAGGACTTCCGGCGTGATGGGCCCGATCTGTTTGTAGCGGATGACCCCCTGCTTGTCGATTACGAAGGTCTCGGGCGCGCCGTAGAAGCCGTAGTCGATGCCAACCTTCCCTTCGAAGTCCCACGCAGAGAGTACATACGGGTCGCCGTGCTGCTTTAGCCAATTCGTGGCATCCGCGTGCGCGTCCTTGTAGTTGAGGCCCACGATGGGGACGATGCCCTGGCGGCTCATGTCATTCAGAGCGGGTGCTCGACGCGACACGCGGGGCACCAGGAGGCCCACACGTTCAGCAGCCACACTTTGCCCTTCATCTGCTCGGGCGAGAAGGTCGCCTGCGGCTCGTGCAGCTTTGACAGCGTGAAGGCTGGCGCCGGTTTCCCAATGAATGGGGAGGGCACGATCCGCGGGTCCTTCGTGAGACCGATACCGAGGAAGATGCACAGGGCAACGAAGATCCCCAATGGGACGATGAACTTGAGCGTTTTCACGGTTGTAGTCTCCTGTGATCACCGTGCCCGCCGTCGGCGTTTGGCTTGAAAGGCAGAAGAAGTCCAGTTTCTCTATCGACCGGGCCGCCACCGAGCGCTTCGCGAGTCTGCCAATTCATGGGCACCATCAGAAAGCTGACTCCGGTCATCGTCGCGCCGATCACCTGGGGCTTCCCAATCCGTTGGGGGTTGCGGCTTGCCAGGTCACTTCCGGGCATAACGTCTCCGGTCGGGGAATGAGTCGGGCAGGCCAGTCGATCCGCGGCCAATGCCTTCCTCGTGTGCAATCTTCCATCGACCGTCTTCCTGGACCCAGTACTGGCGTTTGCGCAACCGGCCGGATAGATTGTTCGATCGATAATCCTGCTCGAAGGTTACGACGACGAGCGGTTCGTCGCCCGGATCGCGCAGGACGCTTAGTGCGCCGAGTTCAACCTTGATCCATGATTTTCCTGCATTGACGCGGCGCTTGTGAGCCCTCCACGCGGCGAGGTCCATTCCTTCGCTGCGGAATCTTCGCGAGTAATGGGCGAGGTAATTCTCCGTATTGCGACTTTCCCAGTCGCGGCGCCACTGTTCGATGTGCCGCATGAATTGCTCGCTTTCCTGCCTCAAGGACTCCGGTGCGATCCACTCGACTCGCTCGGCGATGACCACAGGCGTGGATCCCGGCTCCACCAACCGGGAGAGATCGGCGATCTCTGGATTGGCCAGAGCCACGCAGCCATCCGTCGAGAGGGGTCCACGGGAGTAGTTTTCGGACGGCACGCCGTGAATCCAGATCCCGTTTCCTGTCCGCCCGAGTCGGCGATCCCATTCGTTGGGGTAGCTGATGGGGAAAGCGCCCCAGCCATAGAGGTCTGGTAATCGCGCTCCCGAAATATGGGAAGAGACGTCGTAGATGCCGATAGGGGTCTTCTTGTCGCCCTCGCGCTCCTTTGATGTGCCCAGCTTGCCGATGGCGGAGTAGTAGTCGCGGACCTGGCGTGGAGCCCCCCCCTGACCCTCGAAGAGGTAGATGCGTGACCGGCTCGCATCAACGACGATGGCGTGCTGTTGCCCCGACGCAAGCCACCAAAGGCTGCGTGGAACATGGCCGGCAGGCGGCGGGTCTCTTCGTTCCCGAACCCGGGCGCGAAACTCTGCACGCAGCTCCGCAAACGACTCCGGAGCCGTACTGGAGGGACTCGCGTGCTTGTAATGCGCTGCGCGGGCGAGAAGCAGGTCGCCGCGGACCATGTGCGCCATTCGGAAGTTGGGAAACTTCAACACCAGCCGGTCTACTTCGCGGATTGCTGCGGCGAGTTGGCCTCCCTCGAGGAGTTCGAGGGCCAGGTGAAGCTGGTCCTCCGGGTTGTCCGGCATTGCGCCAACGGGCGCAGGCGAGAATGCCGCGGCAGCCCCGGGATGCAATACCGCGAGGCAAAACACGACTTTGCCGAGAAGGGGGGGCGGCGCCAAATCCTTCACTCCTTGCGCTTGTGTGCGATCACGTTCGGTCATGCGCCTCGTTCGGCTCCGTGTCCCCGCCCTTCCGTTGCCCGGGATCGTTGGCGTCATCCACCTTTGCTCCTTCCGCGCCCGCTTTCGGCGCTTTCGGCACGGTCCACCAGACGATTCCCACGGCAATCGCGAGGACAATCAGCACTTCCAGGAAAACCCATCCCATTTCTCAACTCCTCTTGGCAAACGCCCGATGGCGTTGATATGTCTCGACAACTTATCTCTGCCCTATGCCTCAGGAGTTCAGGAGAATTCGCAGGTCTGAAGCGATCTTGTCGCTTGGAGTCCCGTACGGGAGCATAAGACGCAGCCGGCCCTTGGTATCGAAGACCAGCGACTGCGCCGAGTGGTCGACGGTGTACGACTCCGGCGTCTTCCCCGGGCGCTCGGCCGCGTAGATCTTGAAATCCTGCGTGACCTTGGCCTGGGCCGCCGCGTCGCCGTAAAGTCCCAGGAAAACCGGGTTGAATGCGGGCACGTAGTTGCGGAGGAGTTCCGGGGTGTCGCGCTTCGGGTCCACGGTCACGAACAGCACCTGCACCCGCGCTCCGTCCGGTCCCAGCAGCTTTACCGCCTGCGCCATGTCCGAGAGCGTCGTAGGGCAGACGTCCGGGCAATGGGTATAGCCGAAGAACAGCGTTACGACCTTGCCGCGAAAGTCCGCGAGAGAGCGTTCCTTGGCGTTGTGGTCGGTCAGACGGAAGTCGGGGCCGAGGTCGGAGCCAGTGATGTCGACACCATTGAAGGGCGTCTTCGACCCGGGCAGAAACATGTCGCATCCCGCAGTCACGAACGTCGCCAGCACCAAGCCGAGTAGCGCGCGACGCTTCACCACCGGTACAGGTGCACCGGTCGAGTTACTGGAGCGAGCTCGCGAAGTCATGGATAGGCGCCTCGCAGTTCCTCCTTCACCAGGGTCTGCAACTCCTCGAGACCGAATTTGGGCAGCGGGCGGCCATTGACGAAAAACTCCGGGGTCTTGG
>CAYXEY010000613.1:0-3626 GCA_964464105.1 uncultured Planctomycetaceae bacterium | reverse complement strand
CACCGCGGGCTCGGATGCCCAGGTGCAAGCTTCCGCGACGACCGTACCGGATTGGGCGATTCGCTCGAACATGTGGTACGGCTTTGGTCGGCAGGAGGAAGTTTATTACCGTGTGGCCGGCACCACCGCCAGCACAGGAACTTACACCGCGACCCACTTCGTCACGCCGATTACGCCGACCGTGATCGGCCCATTCGTCGCCGGTCCGATTGAATTCAGCACCCTCGGACAAACCTCCGGCGATACTGAACTGCTGTTGTACAACTCGTCATTGTTTCCCATTGCCGGCGGAATGAACGATGACGCGATCAGCGCGTTCTCCACCAATCAGTCGCAGTTGATTCGCAACCTCGCGCCCGGCACTTATTATCTCGTCACCACGTCGAGTAATACGGCGACCAATGAAATCAGCCCCGTGGATGATGCCAATCGCTCCAGCCCGGTCATGGACTTTGCCGACAGTCTTTGCCGCGCGAGCACTGCCAGCGTGCTGCAGGACTGGGACTTCACGGTGACCGACGTGAACTCGTCGACCGTGATCCCGAACCCGACGCCACTCGTCCCGCAACATTCATACCAGGTGACCTGGTTTCAATTCACGGTGATCGCGCAGTCAGCGCCTCCGACCAATGATGGCTGTGCAAACGCCAAACCGATCCTCGCCGGCCAGACACTCGGCGGCACCACCAACCTCGCCACCAACGACGGCTCAGCCACCTGCGACCCAGGCGGCGCGGCTTCGCGCGACGTGTGGTATCGCTTTGACAATCCCAATCACAGCGGCACGTTGACGTTGAACACCTGCGGCTCGACCATCGATACGGCGCTATCGCTCTACTCGGGTACGTGCGGCAGCCTTACCGAGATCGCCTGCAATGATACGTGCGGCGGCGCGCCGTGCGGCGGAACGGCATCTTGTCTGTCCACGCTCGTCGCACCCGGCATCTACTACATCCGTGTCTCCGACAAGGGCGGCGCGGCTGGTGACATTCGCCTGACCGCCGGCTTCACGATGGACAACACCACGGCATGCAACGCCGCCGTGGTAGCGTCGCTGCCCTACAGCGATATAGTGGACAACCGCCAGTCGACCACTCCGGCACACGATCCGGCCTGCACCAGCACCTCCACCGGCGGCCGCTTCCCGGTCTGGTACACCTACACCGCCACCTCGAACTGCACGCTGCTGGTGCGGGAAGAATCGACCCAGGATGTCTATATCGAAATCTCCACCGGGCCGTGTGATAGTCTCACACCGGTTCACTGCATTTCGCAGGACAGCACGCCCTTCCCGGTCACCGCGGGCACCCAGTATTGGATCATGATCAGCCTGACGACTACCACGACGCCGACGGTACCTCTCGAAGTATCGTTCGACTGCGCACAGCCCCCGATTAACGACACCGTGTGCAACGCGATCGTGGTCAATTCGCTTCCGTTCGAGGACATCCGCGACATCAGCGCCGCGACGATTGACCTCGATGTGAGCTGCAATACGGCGACCGCTCCGGGCGTCTGGCACGGCGTGTGGTACAAGTACACCCCTGCCGGCGATTGCACCGCAACGTTGAATGAGAATCTCGGCGGCGATACGACCTGGAACGGCGTGATTGCCGTCTTTACGGGTGAATCCTGCAGCTCGCTTGATTCTCCCGAGTTCTTCTGCACCGATACGGATACCGGATCAAACGTCGATCTGCAGGGAGGCGTGACGTACTACATTCTGGTGGGCCGCAACTTCAGTTCTCTGCCCGCGCTTCCGCCGGGCGATGGCAACTTCTCCATGACCTGCGCCCCGCCGCCCGCGCGCGAGGCCTGTTCTTCGGCGGAGGTGATTCCCAGCCTGCCATTCTCGACCAGCGTCGATCACAGCGCGTTCTCGGCCAATGCCCCGGGTGCGAGCTGCGATCACACCGACACGATTCCTCCGCCTCCCGCTGTAATGCAGAAGGACGTGTGGTTTAACTACACCCACACCGGCGTGGACTGCGTTGCACGCATCACTGTAACGCCCACCACCGCCTATGACGCCGTCGTTCAGGTCTTCCGCGGATCGGCTTGCGGCGGATTGACGCAGATTGGCTGCACCGACCTCGTCGAGAGCAGTTCTACGACACCTGAGCGGTTGCAGGTCGCCATGACCGCCGGTGAAACCTACTGGATTCAGTTTGGAAAGACCGGCACGACCGCCACCGGCTCTGCAGTGAGCAATCTTGACATCGATTGTCAGCCTGCACCGGCTAACGATCTTCCGTGTAACGCGACGGTCATCCCGGATCTGCCTTTTGATGATGTCATCGACAACTCCCGGGCCACCCACGACGTATGGATGGACGACGGCGTGGTTGAGACGCCGACCCTGGTCAACCAATGCGGCACGACCACATTGTCCAACACGTTCTACGGCGTCTGGTACACCTACACGCCGGTGACCAACTGCACGTTGATCGTTTCTGAAACGGGAACCGCCGATGCCGTGTTCGGACTATTTGAAGGCTCCTGCGCCGGATTGAACCAGGTTGGCTGCACCGGTGCCGTGGTCGAGAACATGTCCATCGGTCTGACCGGCGGACAGCAGTACTGGATTCTCGTGGGTAGCTTCGGCTTCAGCGAACCGGCCATTCCAACGACTCCACTCTCACTGCACTTTGAGTGCCGCCAGGCTCCTGCAAACGACCTGCCCTGCGGCGCGGTTGATCTCAACACCACAGGCTTGCCGTACGCGGAGTCAATCGAAGTGGCCGCGGCCACGAGCGACCCGCGCATGACCGGTGACTGCGTGGCCGGCAGCGCCAGCCTGTCGCAGAACGGCGTGTGGTACAGATACTCACCGCCGGGCGACTGCGTCGCATCAATCCAGGAAACCTCAGGCCAGAACGCTGCCATCGGCATCTATCAGGGCTTCTGCCAGGATCCGAACGAGGTCACTTGCACCGGAAACGAGTCGCTGAGCTTCCCGATGACCGGCGGACAGGAGTATTACATCCTCGTGTCGCTGGGCACGGCCAACCCGGGCATGAGTTCACTCAGCAATATGCAGGTGAGCATCTCGTGCTCGGCGAATGCACCGGCCAACGATCAGGTCTGCAATGCCACGGTCATCACGTCGTTGCCTTTTGCCGACGTGGTCGACAACAGCGCGGCAACGGAAGACATCGACGTCTCCTGCAATAACGCGTCGTCTTTCACCACCAAGCTCGGTGTCTGGTACACCTACACGCCGGCATCTGATTGCGTGGCCCAGATCGCCGAATCATCCAATCAAGACGTGGTGATCGCGGTCTTCAGTGGACCTGAGTGCGCAAACGTGGGCGAGTTCTTCTGCACTGGGAATGAACACATGGCGTTCCCACTGACCGGCGGAACGCAGTACTGGTTCCTCATCGGATCGGCTCTGGCGAATCCGCCGGTGCCCTCCCAGCCGCTCTCGATGACCTTCAATTGTGTCGGGACGCCGGCCAATGATCTGCCCTGCGGAGCAACTGTGATCGAGAACCTGCCGTTCTCGACCACCTTGCCGGTGGGCGCTGCAACGGCGGACCAGGACATCTCCTGCAACGACGCCAATGCGACTCAGACCCATTTCGGTACGTGGTATCAGTTCACGCCCGACAACAACTGCCAGT
>CAYXEY010000612.1:0-3641 GCA_964464105.1 uncultured Planctomycetaceae bacterium | reverse complement strand
GACTCAAGCCACTCGATGTAGGTCGGTTCCGAGATGGGCCCGGTGTAGGTGTGATTCTCGAGCGGATCGCTTCGATCCTGATGGCAGGTTCCACACACTTCGGCCATGAGCTGGGGCTGATAAGAGCCGCGCATCAGCGTCGACAAATTGACCGTAGTATCTCCCAGCAAACCGTACTGCACCTGCATGTAATTCGGCCCCTGCGGACGGGTGAATTCGACGGCGCCGGGAAAGATCCCCGGAAAGTTGATCTTCGCGACATCGACGTCCGCCACCTTGTGGCACACGTCACACGAAATTCCGTGGGCCGCCGCAACGGACGGATAACCCGTGTCCGTGGGATTCTGCATTCTCGAGAAGGGGTTGGGAATCCAGGACTCAGGCTGATGACAGGATGCACATTCGGAGTTGGGGTTGTTCTGCGCGTAGATTGAGTCGCGTGTATACACGAACCCGCCCATGCCGCCCGGTGTGCCGGTGCCATTAAAAATATCATGCACCCAGGTGTTGAGCCCGCCCCGCGCCATGGGTGAGCCGGTCCATTCGGCCACCTGATTGGGATGACACGCCGCGCAGGTCTGCGGGCTCATGAATGGGTAAGAGGGATCGTTGTCCTGAGGAACGGGCGTCAGGACGATGCGCACGTCCGTCGAAGGTGAGGTGACGGTCACGCCGGCGTTGAAATAGCGCTTGGCCGCACCCACGACGACCCGCCCAGGCCCGGCGGGCACATCGATCACGAAGCTGCCGTCGACCTGCGTAAAGGTATGCGTAAGGGACGCCTGCAGAGTCACCTTGGCGCCGCCGATCGGCGCAAGATCGCCCGCCCGAACCACGGTGCCCGATATGGGCGCCGCTTCGGCACGACTGCCGTGGTCATAACTCACCGCAACGACGATGCCCACCGAAATTCGCAGCACATGCATTGCTTTCATAACACTCACTCCCACGACGAAGAAACGGACCCCCCTCAACGTATTAATCGATATTTTTATCAAGATATTCCAAACAGCGTCGCCCTGTCAAGGCAATGGACCTGGATCACCCTATTTCCTCGAATTCAGCGGTAAAGTGCCGCAGCATCGGCGGCTCATTAACGATTCGCAGGCCGCGCAATTCCCCCCGCCGCGCGTGCAGCAGCCCGGTCGCTTCCACAACGTAATCAATGTGACTCTGGGTGTAGACTCGCCGCGGAATCGCCAGCCGGACGAGTTCCAGCCGGTCCGTCAATGCGGCATGCCTGTTCGACTCGCCCTTCGAAGCTGTCGACGCCCCGCTTAGGCTCGCGCCGAACATCACCGAGCCGATCTCGACGGCGCGGATTCCCGCGATTCGATATAGCCCGCACACCACCGCCTGGCCCGGGAACTGCTCACGTGGTATGTGCGGACAAAACGCAGCCGCGTCAATGAAGATCGCATGGCCTCCCGGCGGCTCGACGATCGGAATGCCAGCCGCGCGAAGATTCTCGCCAAGGTATTCGACGCTGCGAATGCGATAGGCCAGATAGTCCTCGTGCACCACTTCCTCGAAGCCCTGGGCCATCGCCTCAAGGTCCCGTCCGGCCAGTCCGCCGTAGGTGATGAAACCCTCGGTGAGAATGAGCAGATTGCTTGCTCGATACAGGAGATCCTTGTCGCGCAGCAGCAGCAATCCACCGATGTTGGCCAGGCCGTCCTTCTTGGCGCTGATGGTCGCGCCATCGGCCAGCGCAAACATCTGCCGGACGATCTCACGAATGGGGACCTCTGCCATGCCGGGCTCGCGCTGCTTGATCAGTGCGGCATTCTCCGCAAAGCGGCATGCGTCGAGAAACATCGGCAACCCGTGCCGATCGCAAACCGCTCGCACGGCGCGCAGGTTCTCCAGGCTGACCGGCTGGCCACCGCCGCTGTTGTTGGTGATGGTGACCATGACCAGCGGAATCCGGGAGACGCCAACCTCGGCAATCAATCGCTCCAGCTGGGCGATATTCATATTGCCCTTGAAGGGATAGGTGCTGCTCGGAATCCGCGCTTCCGGAATTGGCAAATCAACGGCGCGGGCGCCGCTGTGTTCGACGTTGGCACGCGTGGTGTCGAAGTGAGCGTTGTTGGGCACGACCTTGTCCGGGCCGCCCACCAATTCAAAGAGAATGCGCTCGCTGGCGCGGCCCTGATGGGTCGGCAGGATGTGCTCAAAGCCGGTCAGATCCTGAACGCGCTGCTGAAAACGATAGAAGCTCGATGCGCCGGCGTAGGATTCATCGCCGCGCATGATGCCCGCCCACTGCTCCGACGACATCGCCCCGGTGCCGCTATCCGTCAGCAGATCGATGATGACATCCTCGGCCTTGATCAGGAAGAGATTGAACCCGGCCTTTCGCAGGATTTGCTCCCGCTCCTCCGCCGTATTCATGCGAATCGGCTCAACCGACTTGATCCGAAACGGCTCGATGATTGTCTTCACCGCAAAGATCCCTCCATGAACGCTGGAACGCGATTCTCGACGGTTGCCGGATACTCAGACGAGATTTGAATGCTGTCGGTCGCCATGCAGGCGTACGAATGAACACGCCACCGTGCGTCATCGGTCCTTGGATAATCGGTGCGGTAATGGACTCCACGCGACTCGTGACGCCAGTCGGCAGACATGGCCATGCAGGCTGAAACCGTCCACGCATTCTGCACCACCCACGCGTGGGGCTGAGTGTATTGCCTGCACACGATCAACTCTTCGTCGCGATGCAGCTCGTCCAGCAACTGACGGAGCGTTGAACATTCCCGTTCGATCCCGAGACACAACTGAACCGCGACTCTCAACCGCTCGCGAACCAGGGTCAGGCGGATTGAATCCTCCGCACTCCCCGGTTCGATCGACTCCACCGGTTCAGGCGCCTCGTAACTCGGTAATTGGCCCAGCAGATCCTGTGCGGTGCGGCCCGCGCGACGGCCGAAGACCAGTCCCTCCAACAGGGAGTTGCTGGCCAGCCGGTTGGCCCCGTGCAGTCCAGTTGACGCAACCTCGCCACAGGCCAGCAGGCCTTCGAGACTGGTACGCGCATCGAGGTCGGTCAATACCCCGCCGATGGTGTAGTGTGCTGCGGGACGAACCGGGATCAACTGCGTCCCCGGATAAACACCGCTGACCAGCAGATTCTTGTGAACATATGGAAACCGGGCCGCAAACCGGGCCGTGTCGATGTGGCGCGCGTCAAGAAATACACACGTTGCCTTCGTACGGCGAAGTACGTCATGTATTGCGCGACTCACCACGTCGCGCGGGGCGAGTTCGCCGCGTGGATCATAATCGTGCATGAACCTGCGACCGGATGCATCGCACAACACGGCGCCCTCGCCACGCAGTGCTTCGGTGATCAACAAAGCCCGGCCCTGTGCGTCGAAAAAAACGGTCGGGTGGAATTGAACGAATTCCATGTCGCGCAACACAGCCCCCGCGCGAATCGCCATGGCGATTCCGTCTCCGGTCGACGTCGGCGGATTGGTGTGATCGCGATACAGCCCGGCCGCGCCGCCGGTGGCGAGAATCGTGACCCTCGCTCGCACCGTGACCAGCTCCCGCCTTGAACGAAGGAGCATGGCGCCGACCACGCGATCCTCGCGCGTGAGAAGGTCAACAGCCAGACAGTCATCGAACAAGCG
>CAYXEY010000611.1:0-3654 GCA_964464105.1 uncultured Planctomycetaceae bacterium | reverse complement strand
AGCGATCCGTCCGGCCAGTAGGTCGTCGGCACCGCCTGCCAGTCGGTCAAGTCGCTGTTTACATACGAGCCGCTCGGAATATCCCCTTCAACGAATACATGCCCGAACGCGAATGGCAGATTCGTTCCGCCTACAGACGACGTGACCCCGAACGTCGGGAGACTGGCAACAGCAGCGCTGTCGTCAACGTGAAACTGGATGCTCCCAGACGTTCCGAGCGTCGCGCTGGACGTTGCTGTAAGCACCCCGGACGACGCGCCCAAGCTCACCCCGCTCGGAAGCGTCCCGGTATAGCTGAAAGTGTATGGCGTTACCCCACCTGATACATACGACGCCAGCGAGAACGCGCCCCCCTGATAAAGCGGAATCGGGCTAGGTAGCCCCGAGAACGTCAGCGCCGAAACAAGCGGATCAATCGGCCCGACAGCCGTAGCACTGGCACTTGCCGACCCCGCGCTATTGGTCGCCGTCACTCGAGCGCCAATCATCGCGCCCTCGTCCGCGCTAACCAGCGTATAGGTCGCCGCAGTCTCCCCGGACAGGTCAGCGCCGTCCCGGTTCCACTGGTAGGTATACGTCGGCGTCGGACTACCTGACCATGTGCCATCAGTCACCGATAGCACTTGCCCGACCTGAGTCGTCCCGTTGATGACCGGGACAGCGGTATTCGACGGCGCAGACGTTGTAACTGGATCGCTGGCAGTCAGCGTGACCGTGCCAAGCTCGGCCTGTTGTCCCGTTGCGAACGTCGATGCGGACCAGGTAAAGTCCTTCCCACTACCAAGAAGCCCGAATGTCCCACGCAACCACCGCGTGCCATTGCTGATTTCGACATACCAATTGTCATCAGGCGTCCCGCCGTCACTGACAATCAGTTTCCCGACCTCGCCAATCGTGATCGTCGCACCACTGGCCGACGCCCACGGACTGTCAAACGTCGCAGCAGCTTTCTCTACGTCGGAGCCATCGTAAATCTTGCAGGTGACGGTCCCGGTAAACGCCGCTACAACGCCCTGCGCACGCGCAACAACCGTCGCGCCCACCAAATACTCGTTCTGCGTCGCCGGGTCAAGCGTGATTGCCATTTAGAGCTTGGCGATCTTGTTGGTGTCGTTGGACCACACCACGTTTACCGTCGTCGCGCCCGAACTGGTCGGCAGTCCTGATGTGCCAGTGTCGATGTACATCAGCAGCGTGGTATTCGCATCGCCCACGCTCGTGCGCTTGTAAATGACGATCGCCGTGTAAGCCGGGGAACTCGTCATCCCTGAGAACGTGATATCGCTGGCGTCCAGAATTCCGCCAGCAGCCGCATCGGTCAGAGTCAATGCGACGGCGGAACCTCCGTCGTTCGTGTGCCTGGCCGTGGCAGTCACATCCGACAACGACGTATGCGCCGCCGAATAGGTATAGCCAGAATCAACGAGAATCGCCTCAATCGTGGAACCGCCAGAGGCCTTCCAGACGACCGAGCCTTGCGCAAAGGCTTTCAGGCCCTCGTCATACCACGCATTAGCCATGAGTTACCCCTTTGATCTGAACGCCCACAGGACGCCCGTTGCTGTCCCTGACGATCTGCTTCGGCGCGGTCACATATGCGCCAAGGTGCTCGATCTGATTAGCCAGCGTCGCAACCATCTGCGCGAGCTGGTTGAGCATGGTCCCCAATTGCTCCTGCTGAGAAGAAACCTGCGCGAGCGACGTACTCAACATCTGCGCCAAGTCCATGTCGTCGGCCTGCAAGAGCGGGTCGTCCATCTCCGCAATCTCGCGCTCGATCTCGTCGGTTTCATCCATTGGAAACCTTCACGCCCTGCAACTTGCTCGCCATCGCCTTGTTTCGAGCCGCGACAGCACCGATCTTCGCAATACGCTCGCGCGACGCAATCTCAGCCGCCGCAATACGCTCGTCAGACAAGATTTTTTCGCGCTCGATCTGCTGGCGAGCGGCAATCTCAGCCTGCTTCGCCTGCATATCCGCCTGAATCTTCGCCTGGTCCGTCTGCGCCT
Organism: uncultured Planctomycetaceae bacterium; assembly: GCA_964464105.1. Taxonomy (GTDB): domain Bacteria; phylum Planctomycetota; class Phycisphaerae; order UBA1845; family UTPLA1; genus CAYXEY01. Next base: position 1,644 of record CAYXEY010000611.1, on the reverse strand, counting down.
TGATCTGCGCTTCCTGTGAAGCCTGCTGAAGCTTCGCCTGCTCGATCATCAACATCGGATCAGGCGGGGGCTGCTTCGGCGGCTGCTTGCTCGGGTCAGTCCAGAATTCTTCCGGGTTCCTGAACCCCATCGCCTGCGTCAAGCGCGAAGCGGTGTTGTACAGATTCTCCGGCTTGACCATGCCTACCTGAAGCAACTGCGTCTGCATGGCCAACAGTTGCTGCAACTGCGCCGTCTGCGTCTCTTTCGACCCCGCGCCCAACGCGACCTGAATCGTGAGATTCGTCCGGCGCACCCACTCTCGCGGGTCAATCGGCACCCACTCGTTACTGAGCTTGACCTTTTCGGCCCGCGTCGCGTTCTTCAGCGTCACATGGTGCAGCAGCAGAAACAGATCGCGCACCCCGTCACTGAGTGACCGCGCCACCGCCTCGATCCGGCTCTGTGCCTGCGTAATCAGTTGCGAGACACCCGAGGCCGTCTTGTTCAGCGCCTGCGCGTCAAGCGACATTCCGCCCTGGAAGTACGGATTGATCCCGCTGGCGTCCTGCTTCCAGGCGTCCACGTACTGGATGCCACTGAGCGCGGTTTGCCCCACGTCCGGCGTGGTCAGCGGCATCGTCGCCGACCCAGGATCGCCGTTGACCCGCACCACGCCACCCGGCCGCGACACCAACAGGTCATCCAGATTGACCCTGTTAACGTCCACCGAGATGCGCGGCGAAGTCGCCAGATACTGGCTGTCCAGCATCCCGCGCAGCAGCGCCGTCTTGATCTGCGTAATCTCGGCGAGCAAATCGTAGAAACTCAGCCCATGATGCCGGTGGCCGAAGATGATCGGCGAGAACGCGGCAAACGGAATGAAGTCCGCTTCGTCGTTGTGCAGCACCTTCTTGTTCGCCACGCACACCTTGCGCAGCTCGGCAATCCCGTCGCGGTCGATATCGACCCGCAGGTAGACCTCCCGATACTGCACCCGCCGCGACGACGGATCGGCGTCGATCCCATCGTTCAACGAGTCCTCAGCGTACCGATTCCGAGCGTTTTCCTCGTCCGTGTACGCCCATTCGTCGGTCGTGAATTCATCGTCCGCGATCTTGTAACCCATCTCCCGCAACTCGGAGAGAGTCACCATCCTGCGGTGCTCGACAAACGGCGCATCCTGCAGGCTCACCGTCCGCACGTTCTTGTGAACGAGCATTTCCTCGGGAGGTACCGCCGCGTACCTGGCGCACTCCTGGCGGTGCGTGCGCTTGACCTTGATATCGTGCAGCATCGGCGGCGGCACCTCGATCTGCTGACCCGTCATCGGGTCAACGTACATTCCGCCGCCGGCAGGGTCGGGGTATTCCGAGTGCTCGACGTCCGGGTCGTTGAGCAGGATCGCAAGTTCGTCATCCGACTTGCCCGTGTACGTCTCCGTCTGCACGTCCTCACGCTGATCCCACCAGACCTTTGCGTAGCCGGTGCCAAGCAGCAGCGCGTCCTGCAGGAACGTGTAGAAGTGCTGAAACGAATCGTTACGCTCGAGCGCCAGCCAGTTGACGTACTCGGTTTCCAACTGCGCCTGCTTCTCATCCTCCGGGCCTCGAGGATCGAACCGCACCAGTTCGTCGCCGCCGAGGAATACCCGCATCAACTGCG
>CAYXEY010000610.1:1594-3657 GCA_964464105.1 uncultured Planctomycetaceae bacterium | reverse complement strand
CTGCGCCAGACCATCAGCGGATGGGGGCAGCAGGTGTTGGAGACGTCCGTCGAGTTCTCGGTCTGCAAGGCCGAAGCCCCGTGGGAGGACGTGGATCGAATCGCCGCGATTTCGGCCGGCGGCCGCGATCTCGGACGGCTGTCGATCGTGCCGCTCGCATTGAAGCAGGCCATCGACGAACGGCTGAAGTCGTGGTCCATCGCCGTGGCCGAGATCAATCTGACCGCCGCACAGGGTCTGCCGATTACGACGCTCCGCCTTCCGCGCGTGGAGCGCTTCCCGCAAGTGCAGCTTGATTTCAGCCTGCTGATCGATGCGACCCGGCGGTTTGCCGAATTCCGCTCGGACCTGCAGGAGTTTCGCCATCCGCTGCTCAAGGGAATCACGTTTGTCGAATCCTACGACGGCAAGAACCTGCCCGCAGGCAAGCGCAGCCTGACGATTCGCGCCACCATCGGGGCAGCTGATCGCACGCTCACGGAAGAGGACAACCGCGCCTTTGTGGATGCCGTCAAGGCGTTCATCACCGGCAAGCGAATGGAGTTGCGGGCATGAGGCGAATCGCCCACGGGACGACTCTTCTATTCACACTGGCACTGTTCGGAGTCGTGAAAGCGGCCCCGCCCGACGAAGTGCGGCGCCTGCGCGGCATCATCGACAAGGATGAAACCTGGAGCGGGACCATCCTTATCACTGACAATCTCGCCATCGTCGGGGCCACGGTACGCGTCAGCCCCGGCACGGTGATCGAGTTTGCCAGCGGCGACCCCAGCCGACGGCCGATCCTCACGGTCGGCGCCGAGCCGAATCCCATCCGGCCGGCGCGCTCGGACGTGGCAGAAGCGGCGACCGTGGCGGGCAGGTTGGAATTGCAGGGCTCGGCCGATCGCCCGATCGTCGTGCGAACCGCGACCGGGAGCGGGGCGGGCCGCATGATTGTCACGGTTCGCAGCGTGATAACCCCTGCCCGCCTAGAGGCCGGCAAGATTGCAGAGAGTGCGCCCGCCAACCAGGCCGCGGACCGGCTCGCTTGGAAACACGTCCAATTCGAAGGCCTGGGACACACCAAAACCAATACCGATCTGAAGCGCAACGTCGAGTTCTGGCAGCCCGGGGTGCAGGTCGTGATTCGCAAGGGTGGTCAGCTGGTCAGCCTGGAGAACTGCGAATTCCGCCAATGCGCCCATTTGTTCTTGCAATCGGATGATGACTGCGAGGTTGACATCCGCGGCTGCCGATTTGAAAAGGCCGCCGACTCCTCTTCAGTCAAGATTCAATCGCTGGACGCCGCCACCAGCGCAAGATCCATTCGGTTTGTCGATAATTTCGCCGTGGGGATGGTCACGATCGGCGCGGGCCCATGCGAGGTCGCCGACAACCGATGGGTCGGGCCGACCGCCGGCATTGCCGTCCGGCCCGATTTCACGGGCCATGTCAGCGTGGTTTCAAATTATCTGCACTGCACTGACGAGCGCGATGAGGGGCGGTACGTCGCGACGTTTGAGCGACCCGATGCGCTCGTGCGCAACAACGTGCTGATCGGCGGAACATATGTCGTGCATCAAGGTTCTCGACAGATGAGCGGCAATGTCATCGTCGCTGCTCCACGGTTGACCGATTCAAAAGGCGGCAAATCGCGCACACGAAGACTCGTGCGATCGCTGCCCTCGGGGGCGGTGTTCGAGAACAACCTGCTCATTGGCCCCGCATTGGCGCTCATGGGCCCGCAGCGGCCGCCTCGACCTGAGCCTGACGCTGCGAAGGGGGGTGGGGCAAATGCCGGTGGCTCCACAGTCATCAAGCACAATGTCTTCGACGGCTTCGACGGTCAGACGCGGGTGTTGCAAATGGGACTCCCGCGAAGCGACGGTGGGGCGATTGAGTTCTTCGACAACCTGGTGCTGCGAAGCGGCGCCCTGGTGGTCGACGTGATGCCCAATCCCGAAGTCCTGCTATTTGCGGATTACAACGCCATCATCGGTGGGCCCGAAAAGCTCTTTCAAAAGGTTGATGTCGCCGGCCTGCGCTTGGGCGAGGAAGGTTGGTCGAAGCACGATCAACGT
>CAYXEY010000610.1:0-1584 GCA_964464105.1 uncultured Planctomycetaceae bacterium | reverse complement strand
CCGGCGCTCGATGATGACGTCATTCGCGGGAGCCTGTCAGTGTCTGATGCACGACGCCGTCTTATGGAAACGTATCAGGTGGATCGAATCAGCCCACTTAAAGGCGCGGGTCGGCCTGAGGGGGGAAAGCGCGGCGACATCGGGAATACCCTCAAGTAACGCAGAGCCTCGCCACTTAAGGAGTACGCATGACCGCCAGCGGCCGCGGCCATGCCATGGGACAATTCACATCAATCGCCTACTTCATCGCCGCCTTGATGCCCGGTACGCCGTCGGCGCCTTCGGGAATGGTGATCGACGAGCCTTCGAGATCATCACCCACCGGTTGTACGCGTCCGCCGAGGTGCTTCGCAAGGAACGCCTCGGTCACCGCGTTGAACGCCTTGCTGTTCTCCGGCCGCCGGAATCCGTGGCCTTCATCGGGGAACAACACATAGGTCACCGGGATTTCCTTGGCCTTCATGGCCTTCACGATCTGATCGCTCTCGGCCTGCTTCACACGTGGGTCGTTGGCTCCCTGTCCGATGAGCAGCGGCCGCTTGATGCGATCGACGCGGGTGAGTGGCGAGCGTTCCTGGAGGAACGCCCGGCCTTCCTCAGTTGAGTCGTCGCCCATGCGCGTGCGGAAGACATCGAGAATCGGCTTCCAATACGGCGGGATCGACTTGATCAGCGTCTGCAAGTTCGAAGGGCCGACGATATCGACACCGCAGGCGAAGACATCCGGTGTGTAGGTCAACCCGACCAGCGTGGCGTAGCCGCCGTAGCTTCCGCCCATGATGGCGATCTTTGCTGGGTCGGCAATCTTTTCTTTTATTGCGAAGTTGACAGAGTCGATCAAGTCGTCGTGCATCTTGCCGGCCCATTCGAGGTTGCCGGCGTTGACGAACTTTTTACCGAAGCCGGTCGAGCCACGGAAATTCACCGACATCACGGCATAGCCGCGATTGGTCAACCATTGATGCATGCCGTTGTAGCCCCACGAGTCGCGTGCCCAGGGACCGCCGTGTACCAGCAGCACCATCGGCAGTGGCGACGCGGGCCGGCCCTTGCCCTGCGTGTCGGTCCAGACCGGCAGGCTGCAATAATTCACCAGGTCCATTCCGTCGCGCGATTTGATCACGACGGGTGTCATTTTAGAAAGGGCCAGGCCTTCGAGGGCCTTGCGGTTGGTGAACAGGAAGGTCATCTTCTTTGCCGGCCGATCGTAGTGGTAATACTTGATCGGGCCGTCGTCGAGCATGTACGAGACGATCCACTGTTTGTCATCGAGCGAGCGGCTCATGACGTCCGGCTCGCCGGGCTGCTGCTTGGCGAGGTAATCCATGTCCGCCTTGATCTTTTCGTCGATAATGGTCCACGCGCGGCGATCGTAATTAAAGGCAACCGCCTCGACGCGGTGCTCCGTGGGGTGCAGCATGATTTCGCCGGCATCAGCCCGTGGATCGGATGCCAACACCTTCGAATCGCCCGTTTCGACGTTGATGGCCACCAGTGCGCCGGTGTTGCGTCCTCGGCTGTCGGTCATGTAAAGCGTCTTGCCGGTCTTGTCGAAACCGAAGGCGTCGGTCGTGAGCTGGTCTT
>CAYXEY010000609.1:0-3662 GCA_964464105.1 uncultured Planctomycetaceae bacterium | reverse complement strand
AATCTTGGCGGATGCCGATTGATGTGCTGACCGACGCCAAATTGCCGTTCGACATGCGTGTTACAGGCTATCTACCGTACATCGCCCGGCTCGCGCCACGGGCCGTCGCCGGCGGCCATGACCTCAATCCCGCGGTTAATTTTCGACTGGAGATGGGCGCGTCCTCCATGGAGGATTCGCTCTTCGCCCGGGACAAGGGCGGGGCAAGTCAAATGAGCCGGTTGCCGTTTGAGTTTCGATGGTGCGCGGATGTCGCGGAACGCGACGCTGCCCTGGCCGACATGGTCGGCGCGCACGAATTGTACATCGAGGTAAAGAACCCGCCCGTTGTCCAACGTATCGCCATCAATGCCGGACAGAAGATCAGCGTGCCGGGCACCGATTACGAAATCACCATCAAGGATCTCCAGCCCGACTGGCCGATGCTGTCTGCCGGTTACGAGGGCGCGTCGTCGCCGATGGCGTCAGTCGATGTGAAAGGCGCCGGCAAGACCTTCAACCGCACGGTGATTCAGCGGTATCCCGAACTGTCGCAGGACATCGACGAACAGGGCACGCGCCATCGCGAAGGCCCCTACGATTCGAATCTCGTGCTGCGCTACCGCACCGCCCCAGAAGGGTGGGTCATCGTGACCGCCGGTCCGCAGATTGCGCCGATGACCGGCGTGTTCAAATCTGACGGGTCGGTGGAGCGTGTGGCCATGTCGGTGGGGGAGGCCCGCAACATTCAAGTCATGGGTACGAAGCTGCGCATGACGCTGGTGGATTTGTTCGAACGCGCCGAACGCATCGACGTGCCGATCATCGAGCCGCTCGATCGTCGCCGGCCGAATCTCGGCGCGCGGGCAGCGTCGGCGATTCGCGTGCAGTTCAATGGAAAGGGTTCGGCCGCGGGCAAGCAGGTGACGCGCTGGATCGCGTTCAGCCAGTATCCGGACGTCGACGCTCGGACCACTCGCTTCACCATGCCCGGCGACGCGCGGGAGTGGGAGGTTGCTTATTCGCGCATGAAACACGACCTCGGTGTGGCCGTGGTGCCCGGCAAGTTGAGCGTCAAGTTCTTCCCGGGTCGGCAGAATGTCGAATCGTGGCGGAGTGATTTCGGAGTCGTCGCCCCGGGCGATCCAACGCCGAAGGCCGGCGCGGTGTACACCAATCAGACCTACACCGCCGGCGAGTGGACCTTCTTCCAAAGCGGAGCCGCGGGCGATCATTGGAGTTACACCATTCTCGGCGTCGGCAATCGCAAGGGAATTAATATGATGCTGCTGGGCTGCGTATTGATTACGTTGGGAGCGCTGTATGCCTTCTATGTGAAGCCGATTCTGCGAAGGCGAAGTGCTGCCGCCGCAAACGCGCCTGCGAATCGACCCTCCATCCCAGCGCGGACGCCCGTCGGCGCTGCGGTCTGTCTGCTCGCCGCGATCAGCCTTGGGTTGAATCCGTCAGAAGCACGCGCTGCGGACGAGCCATTCTCGGCCTCGCAGAAGGCCGTGGAACTCGATCAGAAGATTGACTGGCAGGCTGCACGGCTGATCGCCGTGCAGGATGACGGGCGCTACAAAACGCTCGATTCCTTCGCCCGCGAATCCATGGCCGCGATGTACGGGCGCGAGCACCTGCCCGGCCTCTCACCGATGGCCTCGCTGATGGAGTGGCTCTTCAATCACGCCGCCTATGACGACGCCCCGGTGGTCTATCTTAAGGATAAGGGTGTTCGTATACATCTGTCGGCGCACATGTCCGACGCCTCGCGCCAGCGGATTCGCCAGACCGGCCATATGACGCCGCGCGAGCTGGCCGACCCGATGGTGCGGCAGCGCGTGTCGGAGCTGGAGCCGCTCGCGCCGATGGTGACCGCCATGCGCCGCGTGCGCAACGCCGAAACGGTTGTTCTTGCCCTTCCCGAGATCCTGCGGATGGTTCCATCGCCGCAGGGTGACGCCCAGGCGCTGTGGCACACGATGGGCGAATTGAAGGCCAATCTTCCCGAGGACATGCGCGGAGATTCCGCTTCGATGAACTCGTTTCAACAGGCCGACGCGCCGATCGCCGGGCTGAGTGAGTCGCAGGCTGTCAGCGTCATGGCCGCGTGGGCCGGACTCTGGCAGGGTTGGACCTCACAGGATTCCGCAAAGGTGCAGCGCAGCGTCGATCGTCTGGCTGAATTGCTGCCGAGTCTCGCGGCGGAGGGCGTCTATCCCTCAGTGCGACAGCGCTCCGCCGAAGCGCGCTATTACGCGTGGGGCAAGTTCACTTGGGTCTATTGGTTCTACGTGCTCGGCGGCGTCATCGCGGTGCCGGCGCTCATCACCCGCTGGCGCACGCTCTGGTTCATCTCGCTGGCCCTGCTGCTGGCGGGCATGTCATTTCACGCCTGGGGCATCGGCCAGCGCTGGCTCATTCTCGGGCGCATTCCGGTCGCCAACATGTTCGAAGCCCTGACCGCGTCGGCCTGGGTGGGCATTGCGGTTGCGCTGATCGTCGAACTGGTTTACAAGACGCGTGTCGCGTTACTCGGGGCGCATGCCGCCGGGTTCCTCGCCCTGCTGCTGGCCGGCTATGTCGTGCCCGGCGGCGGTACGCTCACCACCATCATGGGCATTCTCGACGACGTGATGCTGCGCATTCACACCGTGCTCATCATCTCGTCGTATTCGCTCATCTTCGTGGCCTCGATCATCGCCCTGGTCTATCTCTTCGGATACTACTTCCACCGCTCCGCCGCGGCGTCGGCGGAAGTCGGCGGCATTGCGCTGATCGTGGGTCTGGCCCTGTGGATCGCCACCGGAATGACCTTCCAATCCGACATGGGCGCGCTCGCAGGCGTGGTCAAGAATGCGAACATCGGCCGGGCCGCGGCCTACTCGACCGCGGCCATGCTGTTCCTGCTCATGCTGGTCGCGCGCAGCGGCGTGTCGCATCGCCTCATTGCGCCGATCGTCGCCGTCATGCTGGCCGCCGCGATCCTGGCCATCGGCGATCAGGGCTTCTGCCTGGGTATGGCCTATGCGCTGACCGGCGGCGGGTTCCTGTGGGCTTTGGGCAACGTGGGTGGAAAGTTGCTGCGGCCAAGTGTTGAACTGGCGCCCGCGGCGCGGGTGGCGCTGGCCGGCGCGGGCGGACCGACGGGAATCTGGTCGCGGCCGATTGCCGCCGGGGCGATGCCGGTCGATTCACCGCGCCAGGCATTGCCGCTCTGGCTGCAGCAGACCGACTGGAGCCACCTGATTATTCTGAATCTCGTCTTCGTCATGCTCTTCGTCGGCACCATCCTTGGCGCCGTCTGGGCCGATTATTCCTGGGGCCGGCCCTGGGGCTGGGATCCCAAGGAGGTCTTCGCCCTCAACACCTGGATCATCTACGCCATCCTGATCCACGTGCGCTACATGACGGTCAACAAGGGCCTGTGGACCGCGTGGTGCTCGATCGCGGGCTGCCTGATGATGATCTTCAACTGGTGCTTCGTGAATTTCTACATCGTGGGGCTGCACAGTTATGCGTAAGAAACCCGTTCGACAGCGGCATTCTGTCAGCTATCATCTCTATAATTCAGAATGTCCCCTATTTGCCCCCAGTGCAAGCCACTCAAGGAGAAACGCCGAGAATTAAAGGGGACATTCTTGCTCTGTAGAAAACCCAGTATTCGCATAACACAATCA
>CAYXEY010000608.1:0-3664 GCA_964464105.1 uncultured Planctomycetaceae bacterium | reverse complement strand
CGGTGAATCGGATCGAGTGGCGCTGCGCATCCAGACGATGCTCAAGCCGGCGACCCGTGAGGCTCGATGGGTACGAGAGATGTTGAACTTGCCGGCTTCCCCGGGAGCGGGCCCTTCGTGACCAGACGCTTTCGGCATCAATCGCCGTCTATCGGCACCAAGCGCAGTATTCTGTCGGTCGGCGTGACGGTAAACCCGCCCAGCGCCCTCGAGAATTTCAGCAGCTGCACGGGGTTGCGATGCTGCGAAACAATCGAGTGGGAGTGAGGGGGTTCTTATCCGGTCTCCTTTTCCTCGCGAAATCAGGTGGTTAGATCGTTTCGGCAATTTTGGGTATTGAATCGTCTCCGAGAAGACGTTGCTAGCCAAGTGACTGATCGATAAGCAAGTCCTTGGCGGAAGCTCGCCCTAAGGACGTGATCCCAGCAAGTTCTTTTGACGGTAAATCTGACGGTAAATAAGTCCGTCTGCTCTCGGGCCACCTCTTTTACCGTCAACCGTGGCGGGCCGCTGGGGTCCGTGGTGCTAAGCCGGGAGTCGCCCTTGGCGCTGTTATTGGGCGGGTTTGCTGATCGGTGAATTTGGTCACTCATGGTGACTGAAGCCGCAATTCGGTAAACCCCGGAACTCCAGCGCAGACCGCTGGACGGGGCATATCAGACGCAGGAGCTCGATCGAATCCGAAAATACTTGCTGTAAAGGCCTATAAATGGCATTTTTAGGGCGTGAAAGTGGACCCTAGGAAGCCCAGCGCCCGAAAGCTGCTCGATAGTTTCGCCTCGAGCGGGCGCCATCATTTCACCTCCGTCGAGGCGAGGGGGGTATTGGGTACTTCGGCCAACGCAACCGCGAAGGCGTTGGCGCGGCTGATGGCGCAGGGGTATCTCGCCTCGCCGGAACGCGAGTTCTACGTCATCGTGCCTCCGGAATACCGTTCACTGGGCTGCCTGCCAGCAGAGCAATTCGTTCCCGCATTGATGGCAGAGAAAGGCCTTTCTTACTACGCAGGTCTGTTGTCGGCGGCCCAGTTCTACGGCGCCGCGCACCATCGTCCCCAGGAATTCCAGGTACTGGTTGCGCGAAATCGACGGCCGATCCTCTGCGGCAAGGTCCGCGTCGGCTTCATTGCCCGCAAGCGCGTGGATGAAATCCCGGTGCGTCGCATGAACACCGCGCGTGGAGAGATTCGTGTGTCCACTCCGGAGGCGACGGCGGTGGACCTTGCCGGGTACCCCGAGCGTGCAGGCGGTCTCGATCAAGTGGCCACGATCCTTTCCGAGCTTTCGGAGAGTATCGACGCCGCACTGTTGCCACAAGCAGCCGCCACCGCACCGCTGGTCTGGGCGCAGCGACTTGGCTATCTGCTGGAAGTAGCGGGGGCACAGCACGCGATGACGGCCTTGAAGGGATATCTGCGCGAGCGCGTGCGCGACTACGAGCCCTTGGTGAGCGGCGGATCCAGGCAGGGAACAAGAAACGCGGACTGGAAAATCATCGTCAACACTCAAGTCGAGCCGGAAGCATGATTCCGCGCGATTACGTCACCGAATGGCGAGCGACTGCTCCGTGGGTACAGGATGCGCAGGTCGAGCAGGATCTGGTCATCAGCCGGGCGCTCGTGGAGATCTACTCTCATCCCGTCATCGCCAGCGCATTGGCGTTTCGAGGTGGCACGGCGCTCTACAAGCTTCACCTGAAGTCTGCGTTGCGTTACTCGGAAGACATCGATCTCGTGCAGATCAAGGCGGAACCGGCCGGCCCGATCATGGCTGCGCTGCGCGCGGCGCTCGACCCTTGGCTGGGCGAGCCACGCTGGAAGCAGTCCGAAGGCCGGGTGACCTTCACCTACCGGTTCAGCACGGAGGATGTCCCGGTATTGCCGATGCGACTCAAGGTGGAAATCAACACTCGCGAGCATTTCGCGGTGCATGGGTTCGTGAATTACCCGTTTGAAGTTTCCTCGCGATGGTTCAAGGGCAGCTGCAGCATCAGAACCTATGCTCTGGACGAACTGCTCGGGACGAAACTGCGCGCCTTGTACCAGCGCAAGAAGGGCCGTGACCTGTTCGATCTGGACGCTGCGCTGCGCAGTCCCGGGGTCGATGCTGGCAGGATTGTCGAGGCATTCGTCTCGTACATGGAGCATGGCGGGCATCGCATCTCGCGGGCACTGTTCGAAGAGAATCTCGCTGACAAGCTGCGGGATCCTGTGTTCATGGCGGACATGAGCCCGCTGCTGACGCACGGTTCTCGCTGGGACCCTACGAAGGCTGCCGCAAGCGTGGCCGAGAAACTGCTTGCCCGCCTGCCGGGCGGGGAATGATCGCCATGGTGGCATGATGCCAGCGGAAGGAGCACCGCCGACGACGGGATCGCCAGTGGATACTGATCCGCTGATCGTCCTGAAAACAGAGAACGAGCGACTTGTCGCGCTGCTTGAGGCGAATGGAATCGAGTGGCGACCGGCGCCAGTTCCGTCGACGCCGCCCGCAGTGGCCGAAGCACCGCGACTCTCCACACAGACAAAGGTGGCGTTGTTCCGCCGGCTGTTCCGGGGTCGGGCGGATGTCTATGCCGTTCGCTGGCAGAGCGCAACGACGGGCAAGTCGGGCTACGCACCTGCCTGTGCGAACGAGTGGCGCGCGGGCGTATGCGAGAAGCCACGCATCAAGTGCGCCGACTGCCCGAATCGGTCTTTGATTCCGTTCTCCGACGCGGTCGTTTATGCCCACCTGGCCGGTGACCACACCATCGGCGTCTACCCATTGCTGGAGGACGACAGTTGCTACTTCCTCGCAATCGATTTCGACGATGTCGAGTGGAGACAGGACGTTCTTGGCTTCGCCGATTCGTGCGCCGAACTCGGCATTCCGGTGGCAGTCGAAGTCTCTCGATCCGGGAACGGCGCCCATGCCTGGATCTTCTTCGCGGACCGGGTATCGGCCCGTGATGCGCGCAGGTTGGGTACTGCCATCATCAGCCACACCTGCGCGCGCACGCGGCAGTTGAGGCTCGCGTCCTACGACCGCCTGTTTCCCAATCAGGACGTGATGCCAAAAGGCGGTTTCGGCAACTTGATCGCGTTGCCGCTGCAAGGGAACCCACGGAAAGACGGGTTCAGTGTGTTCGTCGATTCCGAACTGCGGCCGTATCCGGACCAGTGGGAGTTTCTGACATCGATCCGGCCGCTGTCGCCACATGACATCGAACCGGCGATCCTGCAGGCAACTGACGGCGGGCATCCACTCGACGTGACCTTTGTAGAGGATGAGGATCTGGCCGTGCCGTGGAAACGCGCTGCGCGCACGATCGAGAGGCTCCAAGGTGCGATGCCGCGGTCACTCACGGTGACGTTGGCCAATCTCGTCTATTTCGAGAAGACGGAACTTCCACAGGCATTGATCAATCGCCTGATCCGACTCGCAGCGTTTCAGAACCCGGAGTTCTATCGGGCGCAGGCCATGCGGCTATCGGTGTGGGATAAGCCCCGGGTCATAGGTTGCGCCGAGAACTTCCCTCGCCACATTGCACTTCCGCGCGGTTGCCTCGACGCGGTCCAACAGTTGTTACGTGACAACGCAATCCTATGTGACCTGCGGGACGAGCGGAGAGAGGTGGCTCCGGTTTTTCGGACACGGGTATAAGTGGATTTCAGGCCGGGCAC
>CAYXEY010000607.1:0-3666 GCA_964464105.1 uncultured Planctomycetaceae bacterium | reverse complement strand
ACATGAAGGCGCAGACGATGAGTCCCCCCACCATCACGCAAGTCCGCAGGTATGTCGTGCGTCGGTCGTTCAATGGTGCCCGCCTCACATGTCCCATCCGCTATTGCGCAATATTTGCCGACTCTGACTGTTTTCATCGCGGCAATAGGGCTTGGGGGCTTCGTGGCGCGGTTTTCACTTCGTGCCTTCGTGCCTCTGTGCCTTCGTGCCTCGGCTTCTCAATATCGGCAGCCCTGAAAATCCGGCTGGACCTCCGTTATCAAGCCACCCAAAGACCGGCCATTGGCCGGTACCGCACCCCTGTGCCACAGTCCAATGGCCCGTGTAAGCTTCCGACATGACCTATCTCTGGTTGGCACTGGCAATCGTGTGCGAGGCGGGCTGGGCGTTGGCCATGAAGGCGTCCGACGGGCTGACGAAGGCCGCCTGGACCGCCGCAACCGTGGTGCTCTACATCCTGAGCCTCGTTTTTCTCGCCTTCGCTACGCGAAAAATGGACATCGGCACCGGCTACGCCATTTGGGCAGGCACGGGGGTCGCCTTGATCGCGATCGGCGGCGTGATCCTCTTCCGCGAGCCAATCACCCTCGCCAAGGGCGTATGCCTCGGGATTATTGTGATCGGCATCGTCGGCCTGAACCTTTCCACTGGCGGGCATTGACGATGTGGGATGTGGGATGTGAGATGTGTGATGTGGGAACGATTTGAGGAACGTTAACTTCTACGCGTCGTTCCGACATCCCACATCCCACCTCCCAATTCCGGCTTCCCACTTCCCACTTGCCACTTCGGCCGCGATAATCCCCGAATGAAACCACGGACTTCCACCCAGATTCGTCGCGAATTCATCGACTTCTTCGTCGAAAAGTGCGGCCACGTATTCGTACCCTCCAGCCCCTGCATCCCGCATGGCGACCCGACGCTGCTCTTCACCAACGCGGGCATGAACCAGTTCAAACCGCTTTTCCTCGGCACCGCCGACCCCAAAACCGAGTTCGGACGCATGAAGCGCGCGGCCAATTCGCAGAAGTGCATCCGAGCGGGCGGCAAGCACAACGACCTGGACGATGTCGGACACGACACCTATCACCACACGTTTTTCGAGATGCTCGGGAACTGGTCCTTCGGCGATTACTTCAAGAAGGAGGCGATTGCGTGGGCGTGGGAGTTGCTCACCAAAGTGTGGGGACTCGATCCGAAGCGGCTGCACGCGACGTATTTTCAAGGCGATGCTTCCGAAGGTCTCGAACCCGACACGGAAGCGAAGCAACTCTGGGAGGCGATCCTGCCGCCGGAGCGCGTTCATCCCGGCAACAAGAAGGACAACTTCTGGGAGATGGGCGATACCGGTCCGTGCGGACCCTGCAGCGAGATTCACATTGACATGACGCCGGACTGCACAGGCGGTCCGCTGGTGAACGCCGGCGATGCGCGGGTGATGGAAATCTGGAATCTCGTCTTCATTCAGTTCAACCGCGGGCCGGACGGCAAGCTCTCGCCGCTGCCGGCCAAGCACGTCGACACTGGCATGGGCTTCGAGCGGATCAGCGCCGTCGTGCTGGGCACGGAGACGGGCAAACTCGGCAAGGTGAGTAATTACGACACGGAAGTGTTCACGCCGATCTTCGCGGCGATTCAGAAGGTGACGGGTGCGCCGGCGTATACGGGGTTGTTGGAGGGAAGTGAAAGGGACAAAGGGACAGAGGGACAAAGGGACATAGGTCACAAGCACGAAGTGATGAAGGATGTCGCCTACCGTGTCATTGGGGATCACATTCGTACGCTGACGTTCGCGCTGACCGACGGGGCCGTGCCGAGCAACGAGGGACGCGGCTACGTGCTGCGCCGCATCCTGCGCCGCGCGGTGCGCTATGGCCGTCAATACCTTGGCACGAGCAAACCGTTCATGTGCGAGCTCGTTCCTGCCGTTGTCGCAGCGATGGCAGACGCGTTTCCTGAGCTGCGCATTGGCCCGGATGCGAAGAAGCAGCGAAACAACACGGTTTACGTTGCGAATCTCATCCGCGAAGAAGAGGCGTCATTCATCAAGACGCTCGATCGGGGAATCGCGCTGTTTGATGAGGCGGCCGATTACGCCGTGAAGCACCATCACGGACGCATCAGCGGACAGGATGCCTTCAAGCTGCACGACACCTACGGCTTTCCCATCGACCTGACCGAGCTGATGGCGGAAGAGCGCGGGCTGACCATTGATATTGGTGAGTATGAGCGGTTCATGGAGGAGGCGCGGGAGAAGGCGCGAGGCGGCGACAAAGGGGAAGCCGAAGACGATGACACTCTCACGGAGGCTGAAAAAGAGGCGATCAATACGCCAGATGACACAGCCAAATACTCCGAAGACATGCAAATCGAAGTTAGCTGCCGGAGCTTTGTCATAAGCAAAGCATATTCTGGCGGCTTACCACTTGGTCAAGGACGCGATGTGTCTCTTGGATTCAACAAGACGTGTTTTTATGCCGAACAAGGCGGACAGGTCAGCGATGTTGGGTGGTTTGAAGCGGCTGACTGCACTATTGAAATTACGCGGGTCCGCCGACTCGGAAATCATATCTCCCACAGAGGGCGAATAATTAAGGGTGAATTGTCGCCCGGAGCAAGAGGTACATTGCGGATCGATGCGCCGCGCCGAAAATCGATCATGAAAAACCACACCTCCACTCACGTCCTCAACTGGGCGTTGCGCGAGGTCCTCGGCGACAACGTGCAGCAGAAAGGCTCGCTCGTCGATCCCGACAAGACGCGCTTCGATTTTTCGCATCACGCCGCTGTGACGCATGACGAACTCGCCCGTGTCGAGACGCTGGTCAATCAGCAAATTAGCGCAAACCTTACAGTACACGCGAAGGAAGTCGATCAGAAGAAAGCGCTGCAAATCCACGGCTTGCGCGCGGTATTTGGTGAAAAGTATCCGGAACAAGTCCGTGTCGTCTCGATCGGACCTTCGGTGGATGAACTTCTCGCCGATCCCGGCAACGAAAAATGGCGGGCCTACTCGGTCGAGTTCTGCGGCGGCACGCATTTGAAATCGACTGCGGACGCGAAGCGATTCCGGCTCATTGATGAATCCGCCGTCGCCAAGGGCATTCGCCGCGTGGTCGGCATCACCGGCGACAAGGCCGCCGCCGCCGAGCGCGAGGCCGCAGCCCTCGCGTCGCGATTCACCGCCGCCGAATCGGGCGATGCGGCGACGCTGGCCGCGACCGTCGCCGATCTCAGCACCGCCCTGAACGCCGCCGAGATTCCGATCCTCGACAAGGCCAAGCTCCGCGAGCGGCTCGCCGCGCTGCAGGAGACCGTGAAGAAACATGCCAAGGAGCAGGCCAAGTCCGCAGTCGGCGATATCACCGCCCGGGTGGACGACCTGCTGGCCAAGGCCGAGAAGCGCGGCTCGACGACGATTGTCTGCGCCGACCTTGGCGACGCGACCGCCGATCAGCTGCGCGTGGCCTGCGACAGCCTTCGCGCCAAGGGCGGTTCGGCTGCGGTCTTCCTCGCCGCCCGCGACGCCGGACGCGTGATCCTCATGGCCGCGATGACCGCCGACGTGGTCGCCAAAGGCGTCAAGGCCGGCGACGCAATCAAGGAGATTTCCCCGGTCGTCGGCGGCAAAGGCGGCGGCCGGCCGGACATGGCCCAGGGCGGCGG
>CAYXEY010000606.1:0-3686 GCA_964464105.1 uncultured Planctomycetaceae bacterium | reverse complement strand
GTCGTGCGCGGGGCCGCGCTGAAGAAGAACCTCGCCCGGCTGGTCTTCGCGGGCCTGCCCAACCGCCCCGGCGTGGCCAGCCGGCTCTTCGCCCGGGTCGCCGACAAGGAGATCATGGTCGACGACATCGTGCAGCTGATACATTCCGATGGCCGGGCAGACGTAAGCTTCACCACCGATGGCGGAGATCTTGAAGGGGCCAAAGCCCTCGGCGCCGAACTCTCGGCCGAGTATCCGGGTTTGAAATTCGAAGTCAAAGAGCGGCTGGCCAAGGTGTCTGTCGTCGGCGTGGGCATGCGCACGCACACTGGCGTGGCCGCAAGAATGTTCGACGCCCTGGCCACGGCCAACGTGAACATCGAGAACATCAGCACCAGCGAAATCGTCATCAGTTGCGTGGTGAAGCAGGACGACGGAGAGAACGCGCTCAAGGCGATCCACACGGCCTTCGGCCTCGACGCACCAGTCGCCAACGGCCTGCGGGCCACGGCGTAGGGTGCATCCGCAGATGCACCTTGGGCAATGCAAAGCTCCAGCGTTGCGCTCCGTTGGAGCAATGCAGAGCTTTTCCCTACCAAATGCAGTTCATCAGAGACGCACTCGACCGCTCTCCCTTACAATCCGCACCTCTATCAGGAGCCCTAGCGAATGCAGAAAATCGCCACGCGCATTGTGCTTGCCAAGGTCGGACTCGACGGACATGACCGCGGGGTGAAGGTCCTCGCCCGCAGCCTGCGCGATGCCGGCATGGAGGTGATCTACACCGGCCTCTGGCAGACACCCTCGGCCGCGGCCAAGGCAGCCATCGAAGAGGACGCCGACGTGCTCGGAGTCAGCTTTCACAGCGCGGCCCACATGACCCTCGTGCCGATCGTCATGCAGGAACTCAAAAAGCTCGGCCGCGCGGATATGCCCGTGGCCATCGGCGGGATCATCCCGCCGGACGACGTAGCCTTCATCAAGTCGACTGGTGTCTCCGCCGTGTTCGAGCCGGAAGTGTCGATGGAGTCGATCGTCAACGAGATCAACCGGCTTGCCGGCGAATCGCGCGCCCGCCGCGCGAAAGAGGTTGAATCGAAAGGTCTCGATCGCTGGGTCGCCGACATGGCCGGTGGCAACCGCGCTGCATTGGGGCGCGTATTGACGTGGGTCGAGAATGATGCGAAGCCCGGCGAGGCAGCACAGCGCATCGCCGGTCCGGCGCAGAAGACCCTTGTCGTCGGCATCACCGGCGCGCCCGGCGTCGGCAAGAGCACGCTGATCGCCCGGCTGCTCAAGGAGTTTCGCAATCGCGACAAGACCGTCGCGGTGGTCGCGGTCGATCCGGCAAGCCCCATCACCGGCGGCGCGCTGCTTGGCGATCGCGCCCGCATGACCGCATCGGCCGACGACCCCGGCGTGTTCATCCGCTCATCTGCCAGCCGCGGCGAACTCGGCGGACTGGCCCCCACCACCGGCGGCATGGTCCACGCCCTTACGAGGGCGAAGATCGATGTGTTGATTATCGAAACTGTGGGCGCAGGTCAAAACGACTACACCGTTCGACAATGGGCCCACCCATTGGTGCTGTTGCTCATGCCCGGCGCGGGGGATGAGCTTCAACTCGACAAGGCCGGCATAACTGAAGTGGCCAATGTATTCGTCATTAACAAGGCTGACCTTCCTGGCGCGGACAGATTGGAACAGCAGATCATTGAAACGCTCGGCCCGAAGCGGCCGGTGGTGAAGACGGTGGCCTCGAAAGGGACGGGAATTGCGGAGTTGGTGGATGTGCTGGAAAAAAGCCCTTAGCCGTTAGCCATTGGCCGTTAGCTACGATGCAAGACTTTAGAGAACTAAAAGTTTGGCAAAAGGCGCATCGGCTTGTGCTGGATGTTTATCGACTCACGGATGATTTTCCGAGATCCGAGCAATTCGGGCTGACCTCACAGTTGCGACGCGCTGCCGCATCGATCGCTGCAAACATTGTGGAAGGACGCGGCTCTGGCGGTGAAACCCAGTTTCGACGCCACTTGCGAATTTCCCTCGCCTCCGCTTTTGAAGTTGAGTATTTTCACTTGCTGGGGGGCGACTTGAAGTTTGAAAACCAGCCCATAATCGAAAAGAGCATGGAGCAAGTCGCAGAAGTCCGCCGCATGCTTCAAGGCTTGATAAAGAGCTTGAAAACACCCACGACTGAGAATTACAAACCAAAAACGAAAGCTAATGGCTAACGGCTAACAGCTCTTTTTCACGGCTCGCTGAATATCACCAGACTGCTCGTAAATCCGTGAACGAATGTCTTCCGCCCCACCGGCCCGATCTCGCCGGCTGCGAAAAACCCCGCCACCTGGCAATCGCCCGCCGCGCCGTTGATCACCCCAATATCGTGGTTTGGCTTGCCGAACAGATGCGTTCCTCGCCCGTTGCATGAGAACAGCAAGCCGCCGCGCGGCGACGCCCCCAGCTCCGCGATCTTGCCCGACAACAGCGACTGCAATTCCGCACCCGCCGACTCTGGATCGCGCACATGAAACTGCACGGTCTGCCCAGGCCTGATGATCGCGGCGACCGCGATGCTCTGATCCTTCACCACGCCCATGAGATTGCGAATGATGAAGTCGCCGGTGCGGAACTTTTCAAGACGCTCGTCCACCACGCGTCCAATGTGCAGGGCCTTCTCGATCAGACCACGATCGCCCGGATCGGCCTCGTGATAGACCTCCTGCAACACCTGCAGGGCCGGACGTCCGCCCAGCTCGGCGATGACATTCTGATCTGCCTTGGTGACCACGAAGGGCTTGCCGATCGGCCGGCAGCCCTGCGAAACGACTGACGTGATGCGCACCGGCCCCGACAGGGCCAGCCCCACCATGCCCTTGCGCATGGTCTGTTCGTTCATGAACAGACTGTTCTCGCCCGCCTGCCTCGCCCCACTGGCCAGGCCGCCAACGATGGTCGCTCCGCGGAACGAATCGTCCATTTGATGCAGACAGGTTTCGATATCGATGGAATATGGCTCGGGAAGAATGATGAACCCCGGCTTGTCCTCGGCGGTCATGCCGACGCGGTCGTACCAGTCCCCCTCGTCTTCGAAGCGAGCGAGATCCTCCTGATCGACATAGAACGGGAGCGCCTTCACGCCCGGCCACCGCGCACCCCACACCGACACGGCGGGCCCGTTCTCGACTTCGCGATTAGGCCCGATGATGCCGGCGCCCGTGCATCCGATCAGATTGCGCACCGTGATCCGCTCGCGCAGCGTCTCGATGAACTGGGTGAAATCCGGGCCGTAATGACGCGACGCGAAGACCACCGCGACATCGAGCGATTTGCCCGTCAGGGCTTCGCTGACCTCGCGGATCGCGGTCACCGTGTCGGGCGCAGTGCTTAACGTTGATATGAATTCCATGAAACCCCGCCTTCGTTTCAGCGAAAGCGAGATTATAACCGGACGGCGAGCGATTCAGGTTGGATTCGGCGCGGGGGTTGTTCGATTTGCATCCTTCGAGTTGGCAAAGCCCTTGACCGCCTCGCGAATCAGCATCACCCCCCCCAGCAGCAGCACAGCCGCGAGGCCCGCCTCGTGCACCATGAACCTGTGCATGCTCGGCCTCACGCCGGGGCTCCCGCGGGATCGCCGGTGCCGGCACGCGAGGGTGCGAGGTGATCGGCGAGCACCGCAGCCAGAATGAATGCGCCTTGGA
>CAYXEY010000605.1:0-3692 GCA_964464105.1 uncultured Planctomycetaceae bacterium | reverse complement strand
TCGAAGTACTCAACTCGCAGCAAGACCTGATCTCAGCTAGAGCACGCTTGATCGGAGCGCAGCGCGACCGCGTGGTGGCCTCCTATACATTGTTGTCCGCGATCGGCCGCCTCGATCATCGCAAACTCGGTTTAGCGACGCCGAGCTACGAGCCAAAGACGCATTACCAGCAGGTGCGCGACGTTTGGCAGGGATTACGAACGCCGGCCGGGCAATGACACCGAAGTCGTTACCTTTGAAAAACGGATAGCCGATAGGCCGTAGAGTCTACTTAAACCATCGTATGGAGAGCATCGTGACAAAGACTCTATTACTCGCCGCTTTCCTTTTCACTGCACCCTGCGCACAGGCGCAAATGGTGAAAGTTGTTGGCCTCGGCGCATCAACTTGTGCCCAATTCAATGAAGAGATTGCCCGACGTCCGAATGTTGAACGCGACTATTTCGCGTGGGCTCAGGGCTTCATGAGCGGGGTATTACTACGGGCGCCAACCGGTCAAGATGAAAAACTGGATCTTGCTCCGCCTTCGTTTCCGCTTCATCAGCAGGCCGCTTTCCTGCGCCTATTTTGCTCAAGCAACAAAACGCAGAGCTACGCTGACGCTGTCCTTGCGCTTTATATTCGCCTGAGAGGACCTGAAGCCCGCACATGATACCAGGCCAATAAGGCGCCCGCCAACGCGATGCGAGCGTGGAACTGCTGATGAGCGGTCCAGCTTTGAGTCAGCTATCTCGACAACTGCGGGTCGAATGGCGAAACCGGTTTAAGAATGATCACGGAGGTGACCAATGGAAAAAGTACGAATCCTCGCCTCGACGGCGTCGCGGTTTATTCCCGCGGCCGCGTTGGGCTTATTTATGTTGCTCGTAGCGGCAGCCGCAACGACTCGAGCAGTTGCAAGAGACATTGACGCTTTGATCAAAATTGTCGTTCCAGCCTACACGGCGATGGACTTCGCCACGATCTGCCGAGAAGATGATCCTCGCCTTTTATGGGACACCAGAGGGCCACGCGGGACGGTGCTCCATTACGCCAAGCATGTGAAAGATGAAGTCATTACTTCGCTTTCGCACGATGAGGCCGTTACTGTTTTGACGAGAGCGGCTGAATCGGCTCGCGCGACCACACGAGAAGAATTGAAGAAGGTTTCCTTAAATTATCCGACAAGGCGGCCGGGCGAGATCATAGGGTGGTGTAAAGGCACTGCAAGTAATTTCATCCGGGCGTTCATAACCCGTCACGATGCCAACCATGAGTCGCTTCTCGAAGAGACAAGACGAGCAAAGCAATAACGCGCTCTACTCGCCACCTAAGGACGTACAGTGCCGGGGCGTCGAGGTTTCCGCTCGTCACAATATTTTCGCGGAATCTGACGCTCTTATGATAATTCTTGTCTAAACTAGCGGTGGATTACGTAAACATACAAAGAAGTAGGCGGCAGAAAAAGGAGATAGGCGTTTTGCGGCAAGTAAGTATCCCCCGGCAGAGCCGGGGGCTTTAGGATGTGAGCCGCTCGAAGCGGCTAGTCGGGGTCACTGACGCGACCCCGGGTTCAGGCGCCACCTAAAGGTGGCGGATCAGCGCCATAGATTAAGCTGCTCCAGGCGCCGGTCCTCTTCCTCCTGGTTCTTGATGTACGCGCGGATTGCTTCCTCGTCCCGTCCCACGGTGGAGACGAAGTAGCCTCTGGCCCACAAGTGCTGGCCCACGAAATTGCGCTTACGCTCGCCGTAAACCCGTGCCACGTGGATCGCACTCTTGCCCTTGATGAAACCCACCACCTGCGACACCGCATATTTCGGTGGGATAGAGATCATCATGTGCACGTGATCCGGTAGCAAATGCCCCTCCTCGATCCGGCATTCCTTCTGCACCGCCAATCTCCGGAACACCTCCGCAAGATGCCTCCGCAGCGCGGCGTACAACGTCTTCCTGCGACCCTTGGGAATAAAGACCACGTGATATTTGCAGTCCCATTTCGTGTGGCTTAGGCTCTCAAACTCGTCCATCGATGAACTTCCTCTTCGTGTGCTTGGCAGCTCACGAGTCGGAAGCTTCGTCGATGGACTCCTGTAAACGTCAAACTGCTACTGCCACCCCGGCAGAGCCGGGGGAACTCCCTTCGGTATTAGGGCTGAAGGCGCTCGTTGACGTGGGAGTCCTAAAGCCATGAAGCGAGCCTCGCTGACGGAGATGAGCGTCGCGAATCTTGTACAACTATTCGTTTCCATTGCCCTTGAGCAAGACGACGCACTGCTCATGGACGAAATTGGAAGGTTCAACCGTCTTTTCGATAAAATGGAGGCTGTCGAAAGCGTGCTGAAGACGCGAGAGGGCGACCAGAGACGGGCATTATTGTCGGTCTATGACCATCCGAATATGCAGGTAAGGGTCAAGGCGGCCAAGGCGACGCTCGCCATAGTGCCTGAGGCAGCGCGCGGCGCGCTTGAAGCGATCAGAGCGTCGAAGGTTCAACCTCAAGCGCTTGAGGCGGGGATGTCGCTCTGGAATCTCGATCGCGGCGTTTTCAAGCCGACTTAGCGTTACAACCGTGCTTACAAGAGCCGCCAGAGCTACGGCGGAACGCTAGCCGGACGAACGATCGAGGTGCATGTGGATCGCAAGCTATGTCCAAGCTGCGGTGAGATTTTGCCGTTTATTGGATTGGAGCTTGGCGATCCGACCGTGACGTTCGTAGAGCCGACAGGCAAGCGAAAGACGATGCGAGCCGGGGCTTGGATCGCTGAAGGTGACTAATGAATAAGTGGATTGACTTCGACGATCTATGGGGGCCTTCTGGCCGGAGCCTAACGTGCTGGAGCGCTATTTTTTGGCTCCGCCTGGAAAGGAATGGTTCTATTCAGGAGGCAATGATGGCGCGCGACTCTGGATCGAGGGACTTGATGGCACCGAGCACCTGCCGGCGCACAGGGGACGGATAGACGCCGACCTTTTGATGTGGGGCAATCCCGATCTGGGCGTGTTGCTGATCTATTCGAAATGGGGCCGGGGCTATCGGGAGACATACAGCTCCAAAGGCGACCTGAGCAGATTGGGCGAAGTCGTGCGTAGCCTGCACGATACGCCTTTACCGGTCGGGCTTTTCATACAGTTCGCCATGGCATGGAGCGCGGTGAAGGAGTTCATTGAGACAGACGGCGAATTGCCGAAGAGCATTGAATGGGTCGCGAACCGCGACCTGCCGCCCAATACGTTTCCCGATCCCTAATCCAGGATATACTGAGAGAACCTTGCCCGCTGGTCCGTCCGCCATGAAACGAGTGAACCTTGAGCGTTTGACCGTCGATGAATTGGTCGAACGATTTGCTTCTCTCGCCTTGGAGCAAGACGACGCATTGCTGGATAGCAACATATCGAACGTCAATCGTCTTTTAGGAAGTTACAGGATGTCAGCGCCGAATTGAAAGCCCGGGAAGGCGATCAGAGGCGTGCGCTCCTTAAACTTTATGACCACCCAAATGCGCAGGTGAGGCTTAAGGCGACGAAGGCGACCTTGGCGGTCGCGCCGGAGGTTGCAAGGCGCATGCTGGAAACAATCGCCGAGTCGCGAGAGTTCCCGCAGGCTGGGGAAGCCGGCATGTCGATCTCTAACCTTGACGCAGGGATCTTCAAGCCGACTTAGCCGACTTCGTGCACGCGGATTTAGATCGGCTAGCAGTGCGGTTTCGGCG
>CAYXEY010000604.1:0-3699 GCA_964464105.1 uncultured Planctomycetaceae bacterium | reverse complement strand
ACGAGTCCGACCAGATCGGAACTCACGGCTCGTACACCACGTGCAGGGACACGATCCTGGAAGGCTGACCGGCGTAGTCCGCAGGCTTCCGCAGGAACCCCCAAGAACACGTGGGGACCGGCGCGATCAGGCAAGAAAAAACCCAACCGAGAACGGTTGGGGTTTCATTAATGGTGGAGGCGGCGACAATCACATTGTCATATAAATCAATAGGTTGTGCTGCTAAACGGCAAAAATGCCCCCATAGATACCCCCGGATCGCATCGGCTGACTTCTTGGCTGGATCCAAGCCGATTTTAGCGTTCTTTAGGCGCTCGCCATGCGTCGAATCGCTCCAGCGCATCGGTGCTGCCGATCAAGGCGCGCGCCCGTAGAAGCCGCTCTGGTGTGCTCTCCCGTTCCTCTTCCGGTAAATCCTGCGCTCGGCGTTCGGCATCCGCGAAAAACGCCTCGTGTCCCTTTACCTCCGACCAGGCATCAATGATGTGCGCGGCTTCTCCTTGCCGCCCTGCTGGATCTTCCGGTCGTCGCACCCCTCTTGGGGCCGCAACCGTTCGGCGACCACAGGCAGTTATGGTGGTGCCCCTTTCCCAGATTCTCGCTTTCGTCGGCCTTCGATCGATGGAACCCTGCCCCTCCACCAATAACGGGTCAGGTGGTCATCGTGCCTATTTTAGTTCTGGCGGCTGTTTGCGGGCGTTGGGGCTCCAGTTAGAAGGACAACTTCCGGACACCTTGGCCGTGGCCATTGACACGCCCTGTCAGACCTTGGGCACACTCGATTTGAGTGCCGCGTCCGCATCAAGTTTGGCGTAGTTCAGAGCGTCTTTGAGGTGCTCGTATTTGTACGCCTTATACGTATACACGCTCTTCTGCTCGACCGTGATGCCGTAACGATTCATCAGTTCTTTCTCTTCTTCGGTCATGTCTTATCGACTCCTCGATTTGATTGACGTGGATAACCGGTCGGGACTTGCCTCACCCTGCGAACACGCCGGCACCTGAGCCCGCGCGATCTTCGAGACTGGCCCGATGCTTCAGAATGCCGGCGCCTTCGAGCGCGTCATTGAGAAGGCCGCGAACTTGCCTTTCGTCCTCTTGCTCCAGGGCCTCGTCAGCGAGGGCCCGGGCTCGTTTCGATGTGAAAGCACGAATCACCAGCTTGACGCGGCCGAAACTAGCAGGGCTCATGCTCAGGGCATCGACTCCCATGCCGAGAAGCACGAGCGCTCCGGCGGGATCGCCGGCCATTTCGCCGCACACACTCACGGGCGTGCTTTGGGCGTGGGCGTCGCGGACAATCATGTCGATTGCGTTGAGAACGGCGGGATGCAGGGTGTCGTTCGGCGTCGTTACCCTGGCGTTCGTTCTGTCTGCCGCGAGAATGTACTGGGCGAGGTCGTTCGTCCCGACGGAAAGATAATCGACACGGGCCGCCAAGGCCTTGGTCAAGAACACGGCGGAAGGCACTTCGATCATCAGTCCTACCTTCGGTTTCGCCGTCGCCTGGCCTTCCTCCATCAACTCGCGATGAGCGCGCGCCAACAGTTCCAACGCCTCATCGAGCTCACTGACCTTGGCGACCATGGGAAACAGTACTTGCAGGTTCTCGAGACCCGCATTGGCACGCAGCAGCGCGCGCAGCTGAATCATGAATATCTCAGGGTGCGCCAACGAGAAACGAATCCCGCGAACACCCAAGAAGGGATTGTCCTCCTTCAGCGGGAAATACGAGAGAATCTTGTCACCGCCCACGTCGAGGGTGCGTATGGTCACCGGCTTCGGCGTGAAGTCTTCCAGTAGCTGGCGGTAGCTCTGGTACTGCTCATCTTCGACCGGAAAAGCGTCTCGTAAGAGAAACTGGTATTCGGTGCGATAGAGACCCACTCCTTCGGCTTCGCTGTTCCTCGCCAGGCCGATATCCGAATCCAGCCCGATATTGGCGTGCAGGGGTAGCCGGACGCCGTCGAGCGTTTGCGCCGGCAGGTCACGATTCTTCATGAATTGCGCGCAAAGCGCTTCTTGCTGGCTCATTCGCATCTCGAACGCATCGAGCAGCGTTCGCGACGGGTTCGGATAGATGCGCGCTTCGTCTCCGTCTACCACCATCGTGGCGCCATCTACGAGGTCAAGGGGTAGCGATGACAAGCTTACGACGGCAGGAATCCCCAAAGCGTTCGCCAAGACGGCGGTGTGCGAGAAGGCCGAGCCCTGATGGGACACCACACCAACGAGTCGACCGGCCGGAACCAAAGCGATGTCCTGGATGCCGACGGCGTCTCCCACGAGGATGCATCGTTCCGGATACGACCTCGAGTCTTCGAGCCCCGGCTGGAGTTGCACAAGAACGCGCGTGCCGAGCTCGCGAATGTCTTCGCCGCGGGCGCGCAGATAGGGGTCGTCCATTCGATCAAAGACCCGCGCACGCTCGGCAACCGTGTCCCGCCAGGCCCCCGGGGCCCAGTTTCCGGCGCGGATCCGCTCGAGCGTGTCCGCTACCAAGCTGTCACTGCCAAGCAGCATGATGTAAACATCGAACAGCTCGCGCACCGCGTTTGGCAGTACATCGGTCAGGCGCTCGCTACTGGCACCGAGCTCAGCCTGAACGGCAACGACTGCGGCTCGGAAAGCGATCTCTTGGGCATCGATGTTTTCCGCCTGGCGATAGGGCACCGACTCCAGGTTCGCGAGCGGGTCGATCAGCGTTGCCGTGCCGATAGCCACACCGGTGGCGCCCTGAATGCCTTGAATGAACGCGTTCTCCCCGGTCTCGTTGCGCAGAAGTTCGACGACGTTCTCGAGGTTCGAAGCTTCATAGATGACCTTCGCAAGCTGCGCAGCGATCGTGACGAAAAACGACACCTCATCTTTGTCGAACTGACCACGGATCTGCTTCCAGGCGACGAGCACGCCGAGGACCTGGTGATAGTGGATGAGCGGAACGCCGAGAAACGTATCGAACGGTTGTCCGCCTGTTTCAGCAGCAGGAGCGTAGCGCGGGTGAGCCGGCGCATCGTCGAGAACAACCAGCTCCCGGCGCTCGCCGACCAGGCCCAGGAGGCCGGCCTGCGCCCCTGACCGAATCGGGCCTGTGGGCTCGGACCTCGCTGCATCCGATGCCTTCAGGACGTACTGACCGGCTTCGGCGCCGATCAGATATACGGCGAAGGCATCGACCGGCAGGGAATCTTTGACTCGGCCAACAAGGATCGCGAGCGCCTCTTCGAGGTTCGACGCAATACTGACCTCGCGGATGATCTCTCGCCAGTCAGCGAGCATGGCGCGGGACCTTCAACTCGGGAGCCCAAGCCGCGGGCGGCAGAGATCGTCAACGTCCGAGCCGAGGTGCATAAGGCGGGAACATCGCTTCACTGCACCACGCAATCGCCAGCTCGCTTCAGGAACGGCTGATTACATTCCCAGTCGTTTCCCGAATAATCCAGGTGAGCGTTCTCAGGTACCTGCAGGGCGATGCAGGCCGTCTCGGTCGCCCTGTAGCCCCGATTGCAATTCCAGCCGGGTCCGTGGGATGCATCCGACAAAAATGCGTTCGCGGGTATCTTGATCGCAATACACGCGTTCTTAGCCGCTCGAAACCCACGCATGCATTTCCAACCAGGTCCGTAGGAAGCGTCGCTCAGGTATCCGTTTGCCGGTACCTGGATGGCGACGCAGTTGCCAGCCTCCGCCCGGTACCCC
>CAYXEY010000603.1:0-3703 GCA_964464105.1 uncultured Planctomycetaceae bacterium | reverse complement strand
GGACCCAACCGATCGATCTGAGCCAGCACCATTCCGGCCTGCCCGGCGCCATCCAGGCCGACCAAACCCTTTCCCGATCCTACGCCGACACGCTGCATCTTGGCCAATAAAGACTGTCCGTACTGCTGCATGCTGAAGTGGAAGGCAAAGATCATTGCCGAACTGGTCGACTCGAATACCGCTTCACCGCGATTCATTACGTCCCTTTCCTGTTGAATATTCCCGCATCGACCCCACGACAGTCTCCGATAGACGAATCCCGACAGGGCTTTGCCGGCCAAAGCGATAACCTTCTTCGCAGGCATAGACCATCCGCACGTCAGGCCCGAATACCGCGGCGACCGCTGCGGCAAATGCGGCACAGACCGGAAGATTTTCTCTGACCCATTGGCGCTTCTCCCCTTCCGTCATCCTGTTTGATTCCTTCCGTCCAACCTCGTCCGACGTTTCTCGATAGGTTGGACGGCTGAAACCCTTGCCATTGCTGGCCTTGTCCAACCGTCCAACCTCGTCCACCCATAGGGATAGGCGTATACGCGTGTACACGCGCGCATACGCGCGCGCCCTCGCGCGGGCGGGCGAAGAGGTTGGACGAGGTTGGACGGTTGGACGAACCCAGTATTCATGCGGCTTCCAGCCGTCCAACCTTTTCCGGCTCGTCCAACCTGGTGGGTCGTCCGTACCGCTCTCTGGTCAAACTGCGCCATGGCCCATGCCTTCCTGGCGATGTCCCTCCGTCGCTTTCGCGCCCGGCTCTTCGCCCCATCCCTTGGGCCGCGCGTAATATCGCTCGCGCGCGCCACTGCTATCCCTGCCCTTCATCCATCCGATCTTGGCCATCGCTTGGCCGACCGTCGTCGTATGCTGCTTGGTGATCTTGCCGCGCTCCAGCTTCAGACACTCGATCAGTATGTCCGTCACCGTCACCCGATGCTGTGTGATCGTGCGTAGCCAGCGATCGATCAGGACATCCCAAGCGTCCTCGATCGTTCGAGACTCCTGCTCGGGATCGAACAGCGTGCGCTGCTGCTCCGCCGTCGGGTGCCAGCGCTCGCCGCGCTTGTAGAGCGCGACCGCTTCCGCGAACAACTGGTCCCGCTGCTCAGCCAGTGCCTCCAGTGCGATCGGTTCCGCTTGCTCGCACGCCCAGGGCCAATAGCGCGTATTTCCGGTCGGGTCCTTGAAATACTCCCCGTGCGGATTGATCGTGCCGAAAAACGCAGTCTGGCGCGGCCAGTCTGCCGGCTCACGCCCGTAAGGCGCCCGGAATCGGTCCGACGGCGAGGAAATGAATCCTTTCATCCGGCTGGACTCCGTTCGGCTGAACGTGTCCATTTCCGAAATCTCATACGCCCAGATCCCCTGGATCAGCTGGTAGGCGTCTTTGTTGCTCAGGTCGAGCGCGGTATCGGAAAACCAGGGCGATCCGAGGATCTTCAGCGCCGTCGATTTCCCCCGATACTGCGCGCCTTCAAGAATCGGCATCGATCGGAGGATGCCGCCCGGCTGATAAATACGCGACACCATGCCGATGAGCGTGTACCGACCGGACACCGAGGCGTATTCCGATCGCCGAAGCCCCAGATAATCGCTGGTCCAGTGATCGATGCGCGGCGTCCCGTCCCACTCCAGCGACTCCAGATAATCGCGGACCGGGTGAAATTTCTGCTCGCGCGAGGCCCATCCGACCGCCGAAGCGATCGTATCCGCCGATCTGACCAGCAGCCGGAGCTGCTGTGCCAGCCATAGCCCCAGGCGCAGATCGTCGTCCTCTCCCCACACCGCGGGCGCCACGAATCCGGGCTTATCCCACGGCGCCGGCTGGCGTTTGACGATTTTGCGCGAGAAATCGTCCGCCCAGAGCACCCCCGCCCAGGCCGGGTGATGGCGCACGATTAGGTAGACATTCTCCCGGCAGTCGATCAACCGGCCATCCCGTAACAACAGGCCGCGACGCCAAGCGGCGGGATCTTCGCCGGTCACGATCGGTTCTCCATCGGACTCTACCGAGGCAGGAGACCGGGAGAAGGAGGGCTGCACGGGAGAGTTCTCCAGCGGCGCCGTGCGTTCCCGCATCCAGTCCCGCAACGCGTCGCCGGTCAATCCGTCCCTCACCGCATCGGCAATATCCCAGCCGTCCGGCCGTTCTCCCGGCGCCGGGATGCGCACGCCCCAGAGCCGGGCGCCGACCCCCCGCAAATGCCGCGCGGCGGCAGACATGGCCATCGTCCCCGGTTGTTTGGACTCGTCGAGCAACGGCTGTGCCGCCTGCGCGCGAATCCGCTCCTCTTCCGAGCCCCCTTCCCCCCGCAGCGCGCGGGAAAGCGGCACTCGCTTGGCATCGCAGTCCGGCCAGAGCACGACCTTTCGACCGGCCAGCGGCGACCAGTCCACCTTATCGATCGCCTTCCCGCCGCCTGGCCAGCTGATGACCACCAGCTCGGGCAGTTGCTCGGCGCCGACGTCGGCGCATTTTTCGCCCTCGACCAGGAGCACCGTCGCGTCCGGGCGGTTCGCCAAACGATCGAGCCCATACAGCGGCCTTGGCTCGGGAAATGAAATCCACCGCCACGCCATGTCTCCGGTGTCGATGCGCTCGCACCAGGTCACCGGCAAAATTTCCTTGCCGCCTGTAGACGTGGTGAATCGGTAGACATACCCGAGTCGACGTCCGTCGCCCCCGCGATAACACCAGGTCCGATCCGGGAGGCCCCGCACGACATGCGCGCGGGGCGGCTCGGGAGCGTCTGTCGGAACGGGCAGGATGGGATGCCAAGGCGAGGGCGCGCGCCTGGGTTTTGGCGGCCCGCCGGCGGCGACAACTGGGTCCACTCTATCGGGCCGTCCGTCGGTCGGAGCACGACCGCCCAAGGCCTCTACGGCCTGCAGGAACGTCAAGCCCGCGTGCGCCTGCAAGAATTTGATCGCGTCTCCGTTCGCCCCGCAGCCGAAGCAGTGATAGATCTGTTTTGCCGGGCTGACTTTGAAACTCGGGGTCTCTTCGGTATGGAAGGGGCAACAGGCTTCCCACTCGGCGCCCGACCGCTTCAGCGGGAGATAAGGGCTGATGACCTCGACAATATCGACGCCGGCCAGCAGGGCGGCGACGTCGACGCGATCGTGGGGAGCTTTCCGATCGGGCATGCGCGCGACTCAGGCCATCGACCGGCGAGCGGTTTCGCTTCGCCGTTTTTTTAGGGGTCCGCCGAGGGAACAATGTTCCCTTCTCACGGATGGCTCGCTTGATCTACCCTACGGACATGGCCATGCACGTGGAGATTCAACACCATTCGGCAGTACTCGGATAGCGAACGATCTTCCAAGGCCGCGAGCTTGGCGAGGTCGTTCCAGAGCGTGGGAGGAACACGCAGCTTCAGTTCCTCGGTGCATTTTTCAGTCGTCATGCCCCCCCCGAAAAAGACGCCCTGACCGCATCACGGCAGGCAGGGCGGAGAAGCCGCCGAGAGGGATCAGGCGGAGGAGACATCGGGGAAGGCGCCAAGCGTGTTCGAGGCTTGCCGATGTGTTTTGCTGGTGCCTCGGATGTATTGCCAATCGACATCAGGCCGAAGGGAATCGCAAGAAACCAGCCCACCGGATTCGCGCTCAAGATTGATGGCAAGGCTTTCTCCACATATCCGCCCGTAGGCGATATTGCGCAGATGACCAAGCGTCGTCCCACACTTTTTCGCCAAGTCCTCGC
>CAYXEY010000602.1:0-3721 GCA_964464105.1 uncultured Planctomycetaceae bacterium | reverse complement strand
GATCTGGTAGTGCGCGACATTCAAGCTATCCGCGCTGAGGCGCGCGGAAGTAAGACGATTCGAAGGCCCACATGGCCCATGATCGTCCTCAAAACGCCGAAGGGCTGGACCTGTCCCCCCAGCATCGACGGCAAGAAGTGCGAGGACTACTGGCGCAGCCACCAGGTCCCCATGGGCGACATGAGCACGCAGGCCCATGTCAAGATCCTTGAGCAATGGATGAAAAGCTATCGCCCCGAGGAGCTGTTCGATCGCGACGGACGTCTCAAATTAGACGTCGCTGATCTGGCCCCGACCGGCGAGCGGCGCATGAGCGCAAACGCCCACGCCAACGGTGGCCTGCTGCTGCGGGATCTGGCCATGCCCGACTTCCGCAATTACGCCGTGAAAGTCCCCCGCCCCGGCGCGGTCACGGCCGAGGCCACCCGCGAAATGGGCAAGTTCCTTCGCGATGTCATGAAACAGAATCTCGACAGCCGCAACTTCCGCCTGTTCAGTCCGGACGAGAATAACTCTAATCGCTGGACCGATGTACTGGACGTCACCAACCGCTGCTTCATGGGCGAGATTCTGCCCGAGGATGACAAGCTCTCGCCGGATGGCCGCGTCATGGAGGTCTTGAGTGAACATCAATGCCAGGGCTGGCTCGAAGGGTATTTGCTGACCGGTCGACACGGATTCTTCTCATGCTACGAAGCCTTCATCCACATCGTTGATTCGATGTTCAACCAGCACGCCAAGTGGCTCAAAGTTTGCAACCACATTCACTGGCGGCGGCCGATCGCCTCGTTGAATTACCTATTGTCGAGCCACGTGTGGCGGCAGGATCACAACGGCTTCTCCCATCAGGATCCCGGCTTCATCGATCATGTAGTCAACAAGAAGGCCGAGATCATTCGCGTCTATCTGCCGCCCGATGCCAACTGCCTGCTGTCGGTCACCGACCATTGCCTGCGCAGCCGCAACTATGTCAACGTCGTTGTCGCGGGCAAGCAGCCCTCGCCGCAATGGCTGACCATGGACGAAGCCGTCAAGCATTGCAGCGCGGGCGTGGGCATTTGGAAATGGGCCAGCAATGACGAAGGCTCGGAGCCCGATGTGGTCATGGCCTGCTGCGGCGACGTGCCGACGCTCGAGACGCTCGCCGCGGTCGACTTGATGCGACAGCACGCCCCCACCATGAAGGTCCGCGTCGTGAACGTGGTCAACCTGATGACCCTGCAATCGCCGGATGAGCATCCCCACGGACTCACCCATCAGGACTTCGACGCCATCTTCACAATCGACAAGCCGGTCATCTTCGCGTTCCACGGCTATCCGTGGCTGATCCACCGCCTGATTTATCGCCGCACCAATCACGATAACTTCCATGTTCATGGTTATCGCGAGGAAGGCACGACCACGACACCGTTCGACATGGCGGTCTGCAACAACCTGGACCGCTTCAGTCTGGTCAGCGACGCGATCAATCGCGTACCGCACCTGGGTAAGCGGGCCGCCTACGCTCAGCAGGCCATCCGTGAGAAAAAAATCGATCACAGGCAGCATATTGCCGAACTTGGCGACGACATGCCCGAGATTCGAGACTGGCAATGGGGGCATCGAAACCCGGTGTCGTCGCGCAGCAGCTCCACGGAATCGGACAATGATTAGCAAACAATCAATGATTGCTTGAGACACTCGCAATCGCTCGGAACTTTGAACCTAAAGGAGACCGATCATGGCACAGACACTGAGTTTCTTGTTGACGTTTGTATCGCTCATGATATCTGCCCCACCGGCCGAACCAGCGAATGGGGCAGACGAAAAGGCCATTCGCGACGCCGCGGGGAAATATGCCGAGATGTTCGCCAAAGGCGATGTTGACGCACTTGCGGCGCTGTACGCCCCTAACGCCGTTTACGACCAGGGCGAAGGCGCCGTGATCGTCGGTCGCGACGAGATCAAGAAAGTTCTGGCGGCCAACGTCGCGAAGTACCCCGGCACGAAGATGACCATCGACATCAGGTCAATCCGCTTTATCAAGGGACGTGCCATTGAAATCGGCACGGCGACGCTGACCCCGGCCAAGGGTGATCCCACCGTTGTCGCCTATCGCGCGCTGCATTCAAAACAGCCCGATGGTAAATGGTTGCTTTCCAGCGTTGGACCCGACATCACCGCTGAAGGCTCGACCAGCGCCGGCCCGCTCGATGACCTCGCCTGGATGCTCGGCTCGTGGAAGGACTCATCGGCCGACCTGGACTTGAGCAGCACATGCAAGTGGGACGCCAATCGACGCTTCATGATCCGTACGTTTGTCATGAAAGAGGAGGACAGCGCGGTCCTGCAAGTCACCGAGATCATCGGCTGGGACGCCGCGACCCGCGGCATCCGGTCCTGGGTGTTCGACTCCGACGGCGGCTTTAACGAAGGCACCTGGCGCCAGCGCGGCGATGATTGGATTATTCTCGCGAAGGGTACGCTTCCCGATGGCGGCCGCGCGACCGCGGTCAACATGATTCACCGCGTTGACGACAACAGCTTCACCTGGTCGTCCGTCAATCGCGATGTTGATGGCGAAATGCTGCCCGACATCGAAGATGTCAAGATGGTTCGCGTAACTGATACGCAGGCCAATGCAGGAGGGAACAAATAATGAAGCGCCTCCTTTATCTCCTGCTCCTGTCGTTCTTGTTGGTCATGTCGGATTCCTCGGATGCGCGCGGCGGTCGCGGAGGCGGCGGCGGGCGCGGAGGCGGTGGTGGTGGACGCGGCGGCGGCGGTGGCCGATCACCTTCGATGAGTCGTCCAAGCGGAGGAGGTTCCCGCCCATCTCCGAGACCCTCGCCCTCGCAACGCCCATCCGGCGGAGGGACGCCTTCGATGAATCGTCCATCGCAGCAGCCGAGTTACGGCGGCGGCATGAGTGGTGGCAACCGACCTTCGCAAATGCCGTCAAATCGGCCCGGCGGCGGCAACATGGGATCGCCGTCTAATCGACCGGGCGGCGGCGGCATCGGCCGACCGTCGCAGCAGCCGGGCAATCGGCCATCATCCGGTGACGTTGGCAATTTCCTGGGGATGCCAACGCAAGGTGGTGGAGGCATCGGCGGCGGAAATCGAGCAAACGGGCCGGCCTCGTCATTGGGCAACCGGCAGCAGGGAAGCATGCTCGGTCAGGGCGGCAATCGGCCATCGCAACTGCCGGCGAATCGCCCGGGCGGCGGCGGCGTGGGCAATCGCGACGGAATCGGAAATCGCGATGGTATCGGGAACCAAGGTGGCATTAGAAACCAGGGGGGTCTTGGCGATCGCGGTGCAATTGGCAACCGTGATGCAGTCGGTAACCGTCCAGTCCAACGCCCGGTTCGCGGCGATCGCAATGGCTGGAACAATTATCGCAGTAATCGCGCGACCAACATTCGCAACGTCTCCGGCAACAATGTCAACTTCAATCGCGTCTGTGCTGGCGGCGGCGGCTGGTGGGGTGGCGGCGGCTATGGTCGCGGCTACGCGCACGGCTGGGCCGCATCCAACGCATATCACGGCTGGGGTGGCTGCTGGGGCTGGCATGGCTGCGCGCCAGGCGCCTGGTGGGGTGTCGCAACGTCGGCAGTTGCATTGGGGAGTTTTTGCGTCGGCCTGGCGATGGACGACGACGACGAACCCAAGTACTACAACTTTGGCGACTCCGTCTATGTTGAAAACAACACCGTCTACCAGGATGGACAGCCTGTCG
>CAYXEY010000601.1:0-3730 GCA_964464105.1 uncultured Planctomycetaceae bacterium | reverse complement strand
TGTGGACCGGCGTGCAAAAGGGACCCCGTTAGCGGGGTGATCGGCGTCTAAAAGGGACCCTTCATTCTGATGGTGTAGTTGACCGCCTGGTTTTCCAGGTGGTGAGATCGGGATGTTGGTGGTGGAGACGATTGTTCGGATTCGGCGGGAGCACGCGAGCGGGAAGGCGATCAAAGCGATTGCGCGCGATCTGCGGCTGTCTCGCAAGGTAGTGCGCAAGGCGATCCGGGCGCCGGAAGGCGCGTTCGATTATCGCCGCACGGTTCAACCGCTGCCCCGGCTTGGGCCGTTTCAGGAGCGGCTCGACACGCTGCTGGCGGAGAACGAGGCCCGGCACCGGCGTGATCGGCTGCGCATGACCCGGATCCATGATCTGCTGTGCCGTGAGGGGTTCGAGGGATCCTACGACGCGGTCCGGCGCTACGCCCGGCGCTGGACGGAAGCGAGGCGCAAGGATGCGGGTGATGGGGCGCCCGCGTTCATCCCGCTCATGTTCAAGCCCGGCGAGGCCTACCAGTTCGACTGGAGCCACGAGGATGTGGAGATCGCGGGCAAGCCGATGCGAGTGAAGGTGGCGCAGATGCGGCTGTGTGCGTCGCGGGCTGTCTACGTCCGGGCCTATCCGCGCGAGACGCAGGAGATGGTGTTCGACGCCCATGCCCGGGGCTTTGCCTTTTTTGGCGGCGTTCCCCTGCGCGGCATCTACGATAACATGAAGACCGCGGTCACCACCGTGTTCGTCGGCAAGGAGCGGGTGTTCAACCGCCGCTTTCTGGTCATGGCCGATCATTACATGGTCGAGCCGACCGCTTGCTCGCCGGCGGCGGGATGGGAGAAGGGTCAGGTCGAACATCAGGTCCAGACGATCCGGGGCCGGTTCTTCCAGCCTCGCCTGCGCTTTGCCAGCATCGAGGAGCTCAACGGGTGGCTGGAGGCCGAGTGCCTGCGCTGGGCCGCAACGCACGCGCATCCCGAGCAGAAGGAGCTGACCGTTGCCGAAGCGCTGGACCTCGAACGGTCTGCCTTGCAGCCGATGTTGGCGCCCTTCGACGGCTTCCACGAGACCGCCCATGCCGTGACCGGCACGTGCCTGATCAGCTTCGACCGCAACCGCTACTCAGTCATGGCCAAGGCTGCGCGGCGGGCCGTCCAGGTCCGCGCCTATGCCGACCGCATTGTCGTGCGCCTCGGCGACGAGGTAATCGCCGAGCATGCCCGGCACTTCGGCCGTGACCGGACGATCTATGATCCCTGGCATTACCTGCCCGTTCTGGCGAACAAGCCCGGCGCTTTGCGGAACGGCGCGCCCTTCCAGGGGTGGGACCTGCCACCGGCACTGACGCGGTTGCGGCGCAAGCTGGGCGGCGGTGATGAAGCCGACCGCCGCTTCGTGCGCGTACTGGCAGCCGTAATGACCGATGGTCTGGAAGCGGTCGAGGCCGCGATCCGGGAAGCGCTCGATAACGGGGCCGTCAGCGACGAGGTGATCCTCAACATCCTGGCCCGATACCGGGACCCGCCATCCGAGCGCACTCTGGACGTGGTCGTTGATCTCAAGCTCAGTCACCCGCCGATCGCGGACTGCGCGCGCTACGATACGGTGCGAGGCTTCAATGCAGCGGCATGAAATGATCGAGGCGATGCGCGCGCTCGGCCTCAAGGGCATGGCAGGAGCCTTCGACGAGGCGGTAACCACCGGGCTGCAGCGCAAGCGCACGACCAACGAGATCCTGACCGACCTGCTGCGGGCAGAAGCAGCGCATCGTCATGCTGCCTCGATCCGCTACCGCATGACCGCGGCCAAGCTGCCTGTAATCAAGGACCTCGATGCCTTCGTGTTCGAGGGCACCCCTATCAACGAAGGGCTGGTGCGTTCCCTGCACGCAGGTTCGTTCCTGCCCGGTCGCCGCAACATCGTGCTCATCGGCGGCACAGGGACGGGCAAGACCCATCTGGCCACCGCAATCACCGCCAGCGTCGTGCGTGTCGGTGCCCGTGGGCGCTACTTCAACACGGTCGATCTCGTCACCCGGCTCGAGGAAGAGGCGCGTATCGGCAAAGCCGGATCCATCGCCGCCCAGCTCAGCCGACTCGATCTCGTGGTGCTCGATGAACTGGGTTATCTGCCGTTCGCCCGATCCGGCGGGCAGCTCTTGTTCCACCTGATCAGCAAGCTCTACGAGCAGACCTCGGTCATCATCACCACCAACCTCGCCTTCGGCGAGTGGCCCACCGTGTTCGGCGACCCGAAGATGACCACCGCGCTGCTCGACCGCATCACCCACCATTGCGACATCGTCGAGACCGGCAACGACAGCTGGCGCTTCAAAAACCGCAGCTGACCCGATCAGAAAAACGCCTTCGCGCTGCTGACGCCTCCGGTCGGGCTACGCCCTTCCTACGCCGCCAGCAGCGCGAAACCCGCGCCCAACGTCGATCGATCTATGCAACGCTAACGGGGTCCCTTTTGCGCGCCGATAGGGGGTCCCGATTGAACGCCGATTGACATTCTTGAAGTTGGAACGGAGGACTTCCATCCCCTTCACCACGGCATAGAGCGAGGTCAGGCGCTGCTGGCCATCGACAATCGCCAGTTCCGGCACCGACTGTTTCGGGCCGGTGCCAATGCTCTTCAGACCTCCATCCGCCCCGGTCTTCCAGAACAGCAGAAATCCGGCAGGATAGCCGCGATACAGGGAGTCGAAAAGATCACGAACGTTGACGTTCGGCCAGACAAAAGGCCGCTGCAATTCCGGCAATCCGATCTTACCCATGTCAATGTCCTCGATCAGGGAGGAGATCGGAACATTGCTGGTAGTAAAAATTGCCATGAAGCCCACCTGACCGCTCACCGCAGCTTATTGTATAAACGACTGAACCAGTTCATCTGCCTCGCTTGCGATCTGTACTTCGATTGTGTCAGCAAGATCGCGGTCAGCAGCGGCGGATTCCGCCAGGTCAGCAATTTCATCTTCTCTTTCGCTACCAAGGCGAGGGATCAAGAAGCTTTCAACATCCGTCACTTCGATCTCGGGGATGCTTGAACCATACGGCAACGCCTTGACGCGTGGACGCCCCAATTCTGGATGCGACATCGCAACATGCAGATACCCAACCCGGCACTTGGGAGCTTCTGGTGCAATTCGGATCACATGATCGGAGATAATTTTCTCTTCGTGTGCGCTCGAAGCAATCATTGTCGAGCCATTAATGCCATAAGTCTGCCCAGAGCGCGCCAATAGCAACCAACCTGCCATCACACGTCCTCGGAAGGGATCGCCAAAGTCAGAGTCTTGAATAAACTTCTTACTGTCCGGATTAATTTCGAACAGAACCGAACTATCCACGAATGGAACACCATCTTCGGCATTTATCCTGCGAAATCGCGTTGGAAGCCAAACTGAGTACCCAAGTTCACTAATCGAGTCCCAAGAAATAGCACTACCGCTCAGATGTCTCACCAATTCGCGCACGTCTGGATTGTGAAATTGGGCCTCAAATCTTCGCCGCTGCCCTGCAAGGGCTGATGAAGCGCTGACTGAAAACCCAACTTTATCAGATAATTTTGAAGAGTACTTTCCAAAATTTTTCTCAAAGAGCCTCTCGGCCTTTTCTGTCTGTTCATGCGACAGATTTCTGAGCTGGATGATCTTGTCGAACGCTTGATTGAAACGCTCCTCATAGCCCGCCGGCATCGAGACAAACGGCAAGGCCTCCAAATGACCAATTT
>CAYXEY010000600.1:0-3735 GCA_964464105.1 uncultured Planctomycetaceae bacterium | reverse complement strand
CTCTTCGAATAGGGCTCGCACAGGAGGGCCTGGCGATCGGCGGCGGCGCGGGCCATCCAGGTCAATTGCAGCACCAGAATTGCCGCAGAGCCAAAGCGAACAACCCTCAACCGACGTGCAAACCGGTATGCGTCAGTGAGCCGATTGACACGGTGCAGGGTGAGAAACGCGACGGTCCAGATGACAAATGCGGCAAGGATGTTGCTGCCCGCGCCGGCCATTCGCAGAAGCAAGTACAGCGCTGCGCCGATTCCACTTGCCCGAGCGGTGCTCAGCCGGAGATCCCGAGCGGCCCGACTGGCCGTCAGGGCCGCGCCGGCGAAGGCGATGGTCACGCCCGCGTATTCGCTCACGCCGCTGCGGCGAATCAACAGAAAGATCAGTGACTGGATGGCCATGTGATGCAGCCACGACCGGTCGCGCGGAGGTGGCACGATCAAAGCTGCCGCGGCCAGGACATGCGCCGCCAGCATGGCCACCAGCAGCACCCGGTAGGGCAGCAGCATGGCCATGATGTCCCACTCGAATGCGAGGGTCAGCGCCAGCCCAACGATGCTGATGACGGCGACGAATCCCGCCAGGGTGCGCTCGATGTCCGTGGTGCGGCGCGGTCGGCGCATCGCTACGATTCCGGCTGTCAATACGCACGCGGCGCTGATCCACTGCGCGGCCGGCCACGTGCGCGGACGGGAGTGAAACGGCATGTAGACATCGTGAATGATGCGTCCGGCCAGTGCGGACCACTGCAGTTGCTCAGGGCTTCTACCGGTGATGAAAAACGGGGCATGGAATAGGCCCACCAGGGCCGCCACGCCGGCGAACAACAGTGAGCGACGCATTCCGAACATCCCGGCATGTCGAACGAGGACCGCGCCGATCAGCAACACGATCCA
The DNA here is from genome assembly GCA_964464105.1 of uncultured Planctomycetaceae bacterium. Lineage (GTDB taxonomy): Bacteria > Planctomycetota > Phycisphaerae > UBA1845 > UTPLA1 > CAYXEY01. The sequence continues at coordinate 2,842 of CAYXEY010000600.1, read as the reverse complement.
GATGGCGTAACCGATGTGAAAGACACCGCCGATGGCGAGGGAGAGGGCGGCTTCATTCCAGCGTCGCTTTGCCAGCAGGATCATCCCGCTGAGCAGGCCCAGTGCACCCACTGTCGATGGCTGAAAGTAGCTGGTGATCATCGACACCAGCGCAATGAGAGTGCGCGGCGAGCCAAGCAGAATGATCAGCGTAGTAGCGGTGATTAGCAGCGGCCGGTGATGCAGACGCCGCGCCATGACGTGAACGCAGACTGTGAAGATCGACGCACTGAGGACGTTGAGAAAGCCCAGCGTCAGATCCGCAGGTGCGATCCGAGCGAGCAATCCAATGACGGCCGTAAACAGCACATGGTGCGGACGGGTCTCAACGGTGAACCAATCGTAAGCCAGGAAGCCGGGATCGGCCGCATGCAGCCCGTGCAAAAGATACTGATGTAAATTACCGCCGCCGTAGCCAATCCCATTGGCGGCGGCGAATGCAATGGCCACGATGCCCAGCGGCAGCCACTCTAGTAGAGACTTCCGGCGAGTCATGACTTGACGGCCAGCACCGCCTGGTTGACGCACCACGGGCCGAATATGTCGCCTAAGTTGTCAAGCCGCCGAAGCAGAGGCTGGAGCATTTTCACCTGAAATGGGAACAGGTGGATGCCGCGCATGCTCTTGATGGTCGCGCCGCTCTCAGTCACCCACTGCCGGAGTTCCTTCCACGACGGCCAGTTTTCCAGGCCTTCGTATGGCCGCAGTCGCAGGGCATTGGCAATCGTGCAAGCCCAGCGCCAGTGGCGATTCGGGCAGGTGATGGCGATGAGTCCGCCGGGCTTGCAGACGCGGATCAGTTCGCTGACCGCGCGGCGTGGGTCGGTGGTGTGCTCGATGCACTCCGATGAGACGACGACGTCAAAAGCGCCATCGCGGAAGTCGAGATTCATGACGTCACCGACCACCGTCCTGGCGTTGCACTTGCGTCGCACCTGCTCCAGTAGGCGGGGGCCGATGTCGAGCGCGGTCACTTTTGCGCCACGTTCGCATGCCGCGGCGCTGAACAGGCCCGTGCCGCATCCGGCATCGAGCAGGGTTCGATCGGTCAGGTCGTGTGCGCCAAGCAGCACGTCGTAGATCGTGTCAATCCGGCGCAGCACGTCATAGCGATTCATGATCTTATCGAAGCGTTCCGCGATGGTGTCGTAGAACATTTCGATCTGCGCCACGTCGCGCGTGATCGCGCCGGGCCGCGGCGGCGGGGCGACCGAAGGGCCATCGCGGAAGGTCATCGGGGCCGCGATCGATGTGGTCTCAGCGGTCACGCGTGCGTCGATCAGCCGGCGCGGCGAGCCGAGGATCACTTCGCGGGCAGCCGCACGGACAAACTCCTCGCTGTCGCCGCGAAGCCTCCGGCGAATGCGCATCGAGTCGGATTCCTGTGAATTCGGTGTGGTGATGACGGCTGGCATCGGGTGACCCTCCATGTTCGCCATCCCCGCCATGGGATGACTCAACCCGTCGCTGTATCGGTTCGCGACCCGGCGTGAACAAGGATTGCGGGGATCAAGTTGATGAGAAATCTCGTGGTAATTGCCGGTTTCGTCCGGTAAGTGACCTGGGCCGCTCTGCAGGCGTCGCGGCGGCGGGTACAATCAGTCGCGTTCGGCAAACCGCCCGCCGCCGGGAGACGCATGACGCATGCTCATTGAGACCAAGCTGGCGCTCGATTTCGAGCGCGATCATGTCCAGGAGGCCCTTATTTGCGAGATGGCCCGCCGGTGTCCCGGCGTTCTGTTCAATATCGATGCGCTCTCGGTCGGACAAGTCGAGGCCGCCATGACCATCGCCTTGATTGGCGAGCCGCCGGACGTTCGAGCTGCCGAGGATTATTTCAGGTCGCTTCGCGTGGGCATTCGGCAGATTTCGTCGGATAAATACAAAGGCACCCCTCCGACCGTGCCGGTGCGCGTAGTGCGTCCGGATCTGAATCAGCCGAGCGTTCAGCGAAAGATCTGGCTGACGATCATCGGCTCGCGACGACAACAGCCGTATCTCTGGGTACTGTCGCGACGGTTCGCGGTCACCTACAGCCTGATGCAGAGCACAACCGGCGACCCAGTGAGTATCGTTTCGCTGCTGATGACCGGTCCGAAGCCGGAGGTCGAGGGTGCGATTGCGTACCTGCGCGACCAGGGCATCGGCGTGGAGAATGGAGAAGCCCCTCAGACAGGCGGCTATTCTCCTTCAGCGTGATGCCTACACTACAGGCGCCATGCCGACAGCTGTTGCGTCGGCATGCCTTGCTCACGCGAGGCCGACTTAATGAATGAACAACTCCGCCAGGTCGGACACAGTGCCGCGTTCAGCGCGGTGATCATGCTGATCGTCGGGTTTGGTTTCGCGATGAAAGGGGTTTCGAGCAATCAGACTTACAACGTCGCGGTCGCCACGACCACGTGGGCCATGCGTGTCGGCGGAATCGCACTGGGCGTCGTTGCCGCGGTCTGTTATGCCGGCGCTCGAATCGGATTTCTGCTCGACGCGATTGTGGGCATCGGGGTCGGAGCGACCATTTTTCTCGGCGCAGCGACCTGCATTGTGCTGGGCAAAGGCCTCGATATTCACGACATCGTCTTTTGCTTCATCGGGCTGACCGCGGCCGGTGCGGCGCGGAACTCATGGACGCTGTACAGTTCAACGGCTGGTCAAGCCGGAGGACACGGTTCTGGGTATTTCGGGGGCAGTGGCGGTCGCAGACCCGCGGCGCCGCCGCCTCCGCCCGAACCAATTCACCCCGCGAGTGTTCGTCCGACATCGCTGGCTTCCGAATCGCCGCCGCCCGGCGGGTATCTTGCTG
>CAYXEY010000599.1:1418-3740 GCA_964464105.1 uncultured Planctomycetaceae bacterium | reverse complement strand
TCATCTTAATTTCGAAAGCTATAGGCGAATCGATGGCGAGCGCGCGATCGAATTGATGGAGACCGCCGCGCGGCTCAAGCTCAACACGGTGCTGATCGAATACGGCCCGCGATTTCCATTTCAATCTCGCGCGGTTGCGTGCAACTCTCCACGATTGGCGCCTGACGACATCGCACGGCTCAATTCGACAGCCGTTCGACTCGGTCTTCAGGTGATCCCGCTGCAACAGAGCCTGGCGCATCTGGAGTACCTGTTGACCCAACCGGATTGTGCCGTGCTTCGCGAGGATCCGCAGCGCGACAACTTGATATGTCCATCGAAGCCCGAGAGCGCGGCGCTGGTGCGATCAATGGCGGGTGAACTCCTGCAGGCGCATCCGCAATGCCGCGTGGTTCATCTCGGCGGCGATGAGGCCCGCAAGATTGGACGGTGCACCGCCTGCGCCGAAGCCGTCACGCGCGAAGGTGTCGGCGGATTTTTCGGACGCTACATCGGCGATCTGGCCCGCTGGGCGCTCGAGCAGGGGCGCCGGCCGATCATCTGGGATGACACGGTCTGCGCCCATCCCGACGCGCTAGTTCATCTACCCAAAGAAACGATCATAGCTTACTGGGATTACATCGCGGTGTCCGACCCGACGCCGGTGCTGATTCCGCGCATGGCCCATGCGGCCGGTGGCCCGCGCGTGGCTCATCACTGGTCATGGCTGTCGCCCTGGCGGCGGCGGCAAATCACCGACGTGCAGGCCGATGTGATGCGGAATTACTCGCGGCCCTGCAATCTCAAGTCGGTGCTGGGTGACGCTTATCTCAACGAATTCGGACGCTGCCTGGGCGATCGATTCCCGACGTGGATCAAGGCCCTTCCCTATATCGACTATTACCGAGATAAGGGCTTCGACGTGATCTGCTGCCCGACTGGCTTGGGCAATGGCGACGCGGCGAATGGCCTGCCGAATTTCGCGCGGTTTGAGGCCAACATCCGCACGCATGGCGCGAGGGCCATTGAAAGCAGGGCAAACGGCGTGATCACCACGGCATGGTATGACATGCCTCCCGAGGTCTTGGTTCAACCGCTTGTATTAACCGCACAGAATTGCTGGTAGGAATTAATCGGCGACGGTGTCTGTGCTTCCAGCAGAGCCGACCGGCGGCGGAGGATCTGTTACGGCGGAAGAGGGTGGCGGCGACTTGGCCACCGAGGTTTTCGCGGGTGACTGCACCGTAGCGCGTCCGCCGCCGTCGCCCCCTATGATCCGTGGGGCGATCTCCCGCCGTACGAATTGCCGGTTGGTGCAGTCGGTGTGACCGCCGGTCCAGCCGAGGCTGGCGAACTTGGATGACCACGGAACGTTCACCACGCGGCCAGACTCGGCGCCGGGTCCACGCAGGCCAACCAGACCGGCTGAATCATCAAAACTGCCGTCGATGGTGCCCAGCGCTCGCACCGGGCCGTCCAGCACGGGATCGCTTCGTGAGTGATAGACGTAGATATTGCCCTTCATGTTATTGAGGGCCTTGCGCACGTCGTACTTGCTCGAAAGACTCGAGCCGACCATCACGTAGTTGTTGACCTTGTAGGGCGGCTTGACGCTTTCGATCGCCCAGATGCCCACGCCCGTTCCCGCAGAAAGGCCGATGATGTTGGCCTCCGCGCCGGGGTTGTTCTTGAGGTAGGTGGTGATCTCGCTGCCGAGCAGATCGCCGGAGCCGCGGGCGATGAATCGAAGCGTTTGATCGAGCGCGGGATTGAGCGTCAGCGACCAGCGGTGATTGGTGACCGCGCCCTTGTAGCCGGCGTCGGCCATGCCTTCGGGCACTTCGAATACACCGAAACCCCAATTGCCCGCGCCGTCGATATACCAGGTGCGGCCAAACTTGGCCTTGGGATCCGAACAGCCGGCCAGGCAGACCAGCCCGGCGAGTACCCAACCGATCGATAGCCTTTTCATCGTGCCCGCGCCTGCCGAATGATTCGCTCCGACGAACGGCGAAGCGAAGCGGGGATGCTACTGCAATTCGAACTCGCGTGCAATTACATTCGCTTTAGTTCCTCGATAGGCGGCTTACTTCTAGGACTCATTGCCCGGTGTCCATACGGCCAGGAGTCGATCTTCCAACCGTCCTTATCGCGATAGAGGTCGATGGAATACTCCCAGGCCGAGCCTCCAAGTACGCCCGCCGAATACTGGGCGGACGAGATCATGATTCGATGGGCGTCCTTGGTCGGAGCCATCTCGAGGGGCTGTGAAAACATGAGGGCGTCGCACAGTGCGATCGCCGGGTCCGAGGCCGTGGCGCTTGCCTTGGTCGCAGGGCGGTT
>CAYXEY010000599.1:0-1408 GCA_964464105.1 uncultured Planctomycetaceae bacterium | reverse complement strand
CCGGGCATGTGCGCGGACGTACTCCGCGTCGCGCTGCGTGGCATGGCGGCTCAGCTCGTCGAACCAGGCCAACGCGTCACTTTCGGTTTTCATGCTTGAGTCGTTGACGCGGGAAGCGCTGTCGCCGCAACCGGCCGCCAGTGCGGCGACGACAGAAGTCAGAATCAGCGGACTTGCAATGCGGATTCGCGATCTCATGTGTTCTCCTCGCCGGGCCGCGTCACGGCGGCCTTTAGTTTCACCAGCAGGGCGTGGGCCTGCGCGGGCGTCAGGTGGTCGGTCTCGACCGCGGCCAGCTCGTCCGCGACCTCTTCTACCCACGCGGGCGCATCCGGTTCCGCGAAGAGGAGCGGTTCGTTTGAGGCGGCGGCTTCACGTCCCGGGATCTTCGTGCCCTTGTGCGTCTTTTCGAAACGCCGTTCGAGCTGCCCCAGAATGGTCTCGGCCCGCCTGACAACCGGTCGCGGCAACCCTGCCATTGCCGCGACGTGAACGCCGTAACTTCGATCGGCCGCACCGGGGACGATTCGATGCAGGAACACGACATCGCGCCCCGAGCCTGCTGTGCGGTTCTGCTCGCGCACGGCCACATTGAAATTGGCAATGCCGCGCAGCTCCGCCGCGAGTTCGGTCAGCTCGTGATAGTGCGTCGCGAAAAGGGCGCGGCAGCCGATCTTCTCGACCAGATGTTCGGCGATGGCCCAGGCGATCGACAGTCCGTCATAGGTGCTGGTGCCGCGTCCAATCTCGTCAAGGATGACCAGCGAGCGCTTCGTCGCGTTGTTCAGGATGCGGGCGGATTCAACCATCTCGACCATGAACGTCGACTGCCCGCGGGCGAGTTCGTCACTGGCCCCGACGCGGGCAAAGATGCGATCGACCCCGCTCCAGCGCATCGACTTGGCTGGGACGTAGCTTCCGGTCTGGGCGAGCAGGGTGAGCAATGCGATCTGGCGAATGTAAGTGGATTTACCCGCCATGTTGGGACCGGTGATGATGCGAAGGCGTTCGTCCGGGCTCTCGCTCAGGCAATCATTGGGCACGAACCGCTCGGCCAGGGTCATGTCCAGCACCGGATGCCGGCCATCTTCGATTTCGAGCACGGTGGCCTGCGATTCACTGACATCAACCCATTCGGGACAGCAGTAGTCGCGGCGGCGGGAGAGTTCCGCGAGCCCGGCCAGCACATCGAGCGTCGCCACCGCGGCGGCCATGCGCCCGATTTGTGGAAGCTCGCGGGCCGCCTCGGAGCGCAGCAGTTCGAAGAGATCAAGCTCACGCTGCTGGGCGCGGTCGGCCGCGCCGAGCACTTCCTGTTCGTGGGTCTTGAGTTCCTCGCAAATGTATCGCTCAGCCTGGCGCACGGTTTGCTTGCGCACGTAATCGACCGGCACGCGGTCGCGGTGCG
>CAYXEY010000598.1:0-3746 GCA_964464105.1 uncultured Planctomycetaceae bacterium | reverse complement strand
GCTTCCGGCCCTTCCCATCTCTGAAGACTACTACGAAATTAGGGCAATTTCCGCCACAGAGGCCATCGTCGTTGGCCGCGACAACACGGACCAGACCCACTTTCGTTTCTTCACCCGCCGAACCACCAACGGCGGGCTGAGTTGGGCGCGTGAAGACCTCCCCGACGAATGGAACTCCCGGTTCCTCCACGCCTACCACCTAGACGCCCGGGACGGCAATAAGATTTGGATTGCAGGCTGGGGTGGTCTGATTGGATCCAACACCATCACGATTTTGCCGGGCGACGTCGACGGCAATGGGGTCGTGGATGCGAATGACGTCAGTCATTTCATCACGGTGCTACTCGGCATCAATCAGCAGCCAGGCGCTGCCGCCGCATCAGACATGAATGCCGACGGGCTGGCCAACGGGCTGGACATCAAGCCGTTCACAAACGCGATCATCGGCGGCTGATGCGCGAGGGAAGAGGGAGTCAGTCTGGTTTTCGTGGTTCCAGATTGGGAGTTTGAAATACGATTCCCGTCTTATCGCGAATAACGCCCTGGCGATTGACCGCGACATCATCGGGCGAATCGCTCTGCGGGAGCGGCGGATCGGTCGTGCGGACATACGTCGGCACATCCGGACTCGTCAGCAACGCGATGATCTCGGGGAATTCCTGGGCCATTTCCAGCGGCGCCTGCTCGATGCCGTCGCCCCAACAGGCGAGGTCACGCTTGGCGCCGTGCTTGAGCAGGACTTTCACGCCGTCGATCGCGCCGAGGCGCGCGGCCTCCATCAACAGACCCCACCAGCTTCCCCATGTATCGGTATAGAGCGAATTGTCGTCGATTCGCGAGGCGTCGATCTCCAGTAGTTTGTCCAGGAGATCCCAGTTGCGATGGTCGCAGGCGAATTTGAGGTGAGCGCGCGTCACGTTGAATGTGGCCATCGGGGCGGCATTCTAACGAAATGCCCTATCGGCCGACGCCCCAATTGCCCATCGGTGGACAAAAGTACGCCGATCCACTACATTTCTGTCTGATTCAACGGGGCACGAATGCCGTTGGATGATTGCCTGGCTCTGGTGACTTATTGAGGACGCAGCTCGCGTCCGGGACATTTGACGGCACATTCCACTCTTTTCGCCCCCGATCACAGGAAACGTATGAAATTCGCAGACTTGGGGCTTTCCGAGCCCATCCTTCGCGCGGTGACCGCCGAAGGCTATCACACGCCCACGCCCATTCAGATTCAGGCCATCCCGCATGTGCTCTCGGGCCGCGACCTGCTGGGTTGCGCCCAGACCGGCACGGGCAAGACGGCGGCGTTCGCGCTGCCAATCCTGCATCGGCTGAGCGCCGCCCAGGATGAGCACCGCGCACACGCTCCGCACGGCAAGCATGGCACACATGCAGCGCCCCGCCGCCATCGGTCGATCCGTGCACTCGTGCTGTCGCCGACGCGCGAGCTGGCCGCGCAGATCGGAGAGAGCTTTCGCGCCTATGGAAAGAACACGCACTTGCGCGGCGTCGTCATTTACGGGGGCGTGAATCAGAATCGCCAGACCAATGCCCTGCACGGCGGCACCGACATCCTCGTGGCCACACCCGGACGGCTGCTCGACCTGATGAACCAGGGCTTCATCGATCTCAGGTCGATCGAGGTCTTCGTGCTCGACGAAGCCGACCGCATGCTGGACATGGGCTTCATTCACGACATTCGTAAAATTGTCGCGAAGCTGCCCAAGGCGCGGCAGACGCTCTTCTTCTCCGCGACCATGCCGCCCGACATTCGCAAGCTGGCCGACAGCATTCTGCACGATCCCGCCAGCGTGCAGGTTGCCCCCGTCTCCGCCACGGCGGACAAGGTCGCCCAGTCGGTCTATCACGTGAAGAAGCGCAACAAGCCGCTGCTGCTGATACACCTGCTGCAGTGCGACACCTACACCCGCTCGCTCGTGTTCACCCGCACCAAGAGCGGGGCCAACCGCGTCGTGCGTTACCTGGAGGGCGCCGGCATCGCCAGCGAGGCGATCCACGGCAATAAGAGCCAGCCTGCACGCGAACGGGCCATTGCAAACTTCAAGACGAGTAAGACGCGCGTGCTGGTCGCTACGGACATCGCCGCGCGGGGCATCGACATCGACGATATCTCGCACGTCGTGAACTTCGATCTGCCCAACGTGCCCGAAACCTACGTGCATCGCATCGGCCGCACCGCTCGGGCCGGCGCCAGCGGCATCGCCGTGTCATTCTGTGACCCCGAAGAGCGTCCGCACCTGCGCGAGATTGAACAGTTGATCCGCAAGACCATCGACGTGAATCAGGAGCAGCCCGAGTACCCGGCGACAACTGAATCGGAAGCTGCCGATCGACCTCACCGTGGACCACGCGTGCAATCACGCCAACCGCGGCGGGAACAAGCCCAGCCGCGCCGTCACGCCCAAGGACGCGATCATTCCGTGCCGCAAAGCCGGGGCGTCGAGTCTCCGCGACGCGGCCGGGCTGGCCATGGCGAACGCGGAACTCGGCAGCGCCGTTCTGATCGCAGCACCGCGGCGGCGGCCCACACAAAGCGCGATACAGCGCATCGTGAGACAACGCATCGCGATTCATCACAGCGCGATCATGGACAGAAGCAGGACACCCCGGCCTCAACCTCGCCGGCGCCGTTCCACCGCGGTCGCGGCAAGTTCCGTCGCGGCGGTCGAAGCGGTAGATAATTCGACACGTCAAGACGCTATTGACAGCCGCCGCTGAGTACGCACGCCACGAACGGTCCCGTATCGGCCATATTTGTATTATTGTCTTGATTGCCGTCGCCGTTGAGGATGGGGCAGCCGGAGAAGCGCGTCGCATAAGTCGCCGGGTCCAGCACCGCAAGTGCGAACGCCGCGATGTCCTGTCCATTCACCGTCTGATCGCAGTTCATGTCGCCCGGCATTGCCGGGACCGGAACGTTGGCGGTGAAGATGCCCGACGTGCCGCCCCAGAATCCCAGGCCGATCACCATCTGCCGGCTGGCGTTGTAGCTTGATTGTCGATTTGTGCCGGGGGATGTGACGATGGATCCGATGGTTTGCATCACGCCACCGCCGATGTCGAACTGATCACCTTCCCTGACAATCAACTGCGCTGAACTGCCGGCGTCTTTCAACCAGTAGCTGTCGTCGTTGTCCCCATTCACGCCATTGCCGGTGAGATAGGTCTGAAACGGCATGCTTGAAGTGGGATGCGGACCCCAGGAGTTCGAGCCTCCCATGTTGACGCCGGACAGGCCGGGCGCGGGGTCCATGTGAACTGTCCAAGCTGTGCCGCCTCCCCCTATTCCGTACCGCCAGACGCCGCCGCCTCCGGGAACGACGGCCCAGTTGCTGTCAAACAGTGAACCGCCAAATGTGACGTTGCCTCCGTCATCGATGGAATTGAGTCCAACGTTATCCGCGTTCATCGCGAGATATTGACCGCTGGTCCCGGGAGCGGGACTGCCTTTGCGAACAACGAGCCCGACCGCGCCAGGGACGCCCGCCCAGATGCCTCGGTTGTTGGTGCCGTCGATGTTCTCGCCCGCCAGGGAAGCCAGGAATACAACCTGGCCCGACGCATTCATCCAGGGCTCGTGCAGGTATTCGAAAATGACGTTGCTGATTCCAGGGGCGGAGTCTCCGGTCATGGCGATCAATTCGAGGGTACCCGCTGTCCATCGCCAGATGCCGCGGCCGGCGGTCGAGCCCGTCGTCACCGACGTCACCCGCGGGGAGATC